>DATNQL010000615.1:0-7701 GCA_036704025.1 Stenomitos sp. | reverse complement strand
GATATGCCTAATAACCAATAAAAATTAAAAATTTTTATCAGTCATCAATTCTCCCATCGCGACAACGATTTTGCGGGAACCGACATAAGGATTGCGACTGTGGGCTGTAAGCATATTATCTAACATCAATATGTCCCCTTTCTGCCAGGGAAAACTGATTTGATTTTCTTGATAAATTGCTCCAATCTCTTCCATGACTGAATCTTCAATGGGAGTTCCATCGCCGTAATAAACATTACGGGGTAGCTGATCTTGATCAAATAAAGACAGCAACGATTGACGAAATCCTGAGTCTAAGCAGGATATATGGTGCAACTGAAGTTGATTGAAAAATACCAATTCTCCAGTTTTAGGATGCCCCGCTACTGCGGGGCGAATTTTGCGAGTTTTTAGCCCATTGTTCGCTAGCCATTCAAATTCTATTCCTGCTTGACGGCAGTAGTTTTCAACTTCGGCTTTGTCGGTGGTATGGAAGAAATCTTGCCAACTGACATCTAAGCCGTCAATGTAGTTGCGAACGTACATCAATTGCTTTTCCTCAAATTTTTTTCGCAACTTTGAATTGAGGATTTGATAGATTTTTCGACAATCGAGAATGGGTGTTTCTCCCCCTTGTTGGGCGGGTTGGACGCAGAAAAACCAGATTTTTAGGGGCCAGCGGTGTAAGTGAGAGCTTTCATTGTGGAAGAGAATGGCTTTATCGGGTGGGTAAGGGGTGGAACCGTACACTTTGCCACTGACTCCTTCACGGGGTAAGTCGCCATACTCGCCAAACAAATTTGGGTGAATGGCATTAGCCACATTTTCAAATTCTGAAGCAGAATTGAGATTAAATCCTCGGAATAGGATGGCTCCATGTTTGAGCAAGTGGGTTTCAATGAATTCTCGATGACTACTTGCCCAGTCGGCTAGGTCGATTTCATCGCTATCTGGTTCGATGACTAAGGGGAGGGATTGTTCGGGTTGAAGAAAACTGGTTTTGATTAATTGCTTTTGGGGTAAACTGACCACCTTGGGTTTAATGGTTTTGAATTTGTTGAGCTTTACTTTTTCTCGCTGGGCTTGTTCGGCAAGTTGTTGTTGTTTTTCAGCTTCATTTGACATTTCTAACGCATCAATTCGAGTATCCGGGTTTTTGACAATGCTACTCAGGATCGTTTCAAAGTGATGGGAAAGACGAGCGATCGCAGATTTTTCAAACAAGTCAGTACTGTATTTCCAAGTCCCAATCATTCCTTGCTCTGTTTCTTGGATAAATAGAGCTAAATCAAATCTAGTGATTCCGGTATTCATCTCTATTAGCGTGACGCTTAGACCGGAAAGTTCTAATGCTGGCAAGGGAGCATTTTGTAGAACAAACAACACTTGGAATAGTGGCGTATGACTGGAATTTCGCTCTGGACGTAAAGCCTCTACTAACTTGGCAAAAGGTAAGTCTTGGTGAGCATAAGCTCCTAAGGCGACTTCGCGCACCCGTTCAAGCAACTCCCGGAAGCTAGGATTGCCGGATAAATCAGTCCGCATCACCAAGAGGTTGACAAAAAAACCGATCAGGGATTCAGTTTCGTGGCGGTTGCGATTGGCAACATCGGTGCCGACGACCATGTCATCTTGATGGGTGTAGCGGTATAACAGGGTTTGAAAGGCTGCCAGTAGAGTCATGAACAGGGTAACCCCTGCTTGGCGGCTGAGAATTTGGAGTTGTTCGGTTGTGGCAGCAGAGAGTCGGAATGATTGGCTTTCGCCTCGGAAACTTGGAACGGCAGGGCGCTTTTGCTGCATCGGTAGTGTTAGCGTTGAAGGCGCACCCGCGAGTTGTCGCTGCCAGTAAGACAGTAAGTTTTCCAACACATCTCCCTGTAACCACTGATTCTGCCAGTGAGCAAAGTCAGCGTACTGAATGGGGAGTTCTGGTAGGGGTGATGGCTTGCCTTGAGAAAAGGCGTCGTAAAGCGTGGTGAACTCTCGGACGAAGATTCCCAGCGACCAACCATCGCAGACAATGTGGTGAATGGTAAACAGGAGGATGTGTTCCGATGCGCTCAATTTCAGCAGCGTGACTCGCAGCAACGAACCCTTGGTTAAGTTGAAGGGTAATTGCGCTTCTTGCTTCGCCAGTCGCAGAACTTCAGCCTCTTGTTCATACGCAGTTGCATTCATACGTAGCACATTGAATTTCTCCGCGTCCCCGCGTCCCCCTGTCTGGGTGTCGATCTCAACTACTATGTTTGAACGCAACTCGGTATCAGTTTCCGGTAACGCTTGCAAGTCCACCACCGGAATGTTTAGGGTCAATGTTGGGGCGATAACCTGAACGGGTTGTCCATCAGTAACGATAAAGGTGGTACGCAAGACTTCGTGACGCCGCACGATTTCGTTGAAACTCTGCTCTAGTGCGGCAATATCGATCGCACCCACAAGACGCACCGCAGCAGGCATATTATAGGTGCTGTTGTTTGGCTCCAACTGATCGAGGAACCACAATCGCTGTTGGGCAAAGGAAAGGGGCAAGTTACCCTTGCGAGAGATGGGTTGTAAGGGCGAAACCTGTAGATTATTTTGGGATTGCTGCAATTTGGCGATCGCTTTCCCCAAGCTTGCCACTGTGGGATACTCAAAGATATGGCGCAAGGGCAATTCGAGTTGGAAAACATTTCGCAATCTGGAAATAAGCTGAGTTGCCGATAAGGAATGCCCCCCAAGCTCAAAGAAGTTGTCATCAACTCCCACCTGTTCCACACCCAGCACTTGTCCCCAGATGTCAGCAATCACCTGCTCAACGGGGGTGTGAGGTGCACTATAAGCCTGCTCTGAGTTGCGTTGCGACCAATCTGGTGCTGGCAGTGCGCGGCGGTTCACCTTACCATTGGGTGTCAGGGGTAGCGCTTCGAGTAGTACCAACGCAGAGGGCACCATGTACTTGGGTAACTTCGCCTCCAAAAATCGGCGCAACTCGGTTATCGTTAGAGTCTGCTCTGGGTGCAGGACGGCATAGGCAACTAAGGACGCATTTCCGGGTTGATGCTCCCGCAGTGCGATCGCTGTTTCTCTTACTGCGGGGTGTTGGCTGAGTGCCGCTTCCACTTCTCCCAATTCAATGCGAAAACCCCGGACTTTAACTTGATCATCAATCCGTCCTAGATACTCCAGCGTTCCATCAAGTCGGTAGCGCACCAAATCTCCTGTCTTGTAAAGCCTTGTGGGGTGGGCATCCTCGCCGCTCAAATGCTCTACAGTAATAAATTTCTCTGCCGTCAGTTCGACTCGGTTGAGATAACCACGAGCTAACCCAGCACCACCGATGTACAATTCACCGGGAACCCCTACGGGAACTAACTGCTGATGGGGGTCGAGAACGTAAAATTGAGTGTTAGCAATGGGGCGACCGATCGCAACAATACCCTCTTTAGACTCCACTTTATACGCGGCTGACCAAACTGTTGTTTCTGTCGGGCCGTATAAATTCCACACTTCAGTTCCCTGTTCGAGCAACTGATTGGCGAGTTCGCGGGATAAAGCCTCACCTCCGCAGAGGATTTTTAGAGGATGGTTCTGCTGCCATCCCGCCGCTAATAATAGTCGCCAGGTAGCGGGGGTAGCTTGCATAATTGTCGCTTTTGTGCTATGAATCCGCTTTAATAATTGGCTACCGTCAGCAGCAACTTCACGGCTAACAATAACGGTGCAAGCCCCGACAATCAGCGGTAGGTACAATTCCAGTGCGGCAATATCAAATGAGAGTGTGGTGACAGATAAGAGGATATCTCTCTCATTCAACCCGGTCGTCTGGCGCATGGCTGTGAGAAAGTTCACTAAGGCACGGTGGGGAATTTGCACGCCTTTAGGTTTGCCAGTGGAGCCGGACGTATAGATGATATAAGCTAGGTTTTCGGGGGTAGTCGTGTTGGTGCAAGGGTGATCGCTGGCTTGACGAATGCCTTCCCCGTCGGCATCTAAACATACAACCTTGGCTCGATGTTTCGGCAACGCGGCGACCCATTTCTCCTGAGTGAGAAGCACTGAAACTTGGCTATCTTCAAGCATGAACGCCAAGCGGTCTGGGGGATAGGCTGGATCGAGAGGGATGTAAGCGCCACCCGCTTTGAGGATGCCCAAAAGTCCTATCAGCATCTGGAGCGTTAGCGAAGCGGTTCCGGAGGAACTTCGCTCTAAGCAAATTCCCACCAGTACCTCTGCCCCTACTCCTAGCTGCTGTAGGTAATGTGCTAGCTGATTTGCTCGCTCGTTGAGCTGTCGATAGGTTAATGATTCATTGTCAAAGACGACCGCAACAGCATCGGGTGTCCGTTCGACCTGAGCTTCAAATAGTTGATGAATACACTGGTCTTGGGGATACTCGGAGTTGGTATCATTCCACTCGATCAGTAATTGATGCCGCTCAGCTTCCGTCAAGAGTGGCAATTCTGAGAGACGTTGAGCGGGATTGGCAACGATGCCTTCGAGCAAAATTTGGAAATGTCCCGCCATCCGCGCAATGGTCACCTCGTCGAATATATCAGTGCTGTACTCAAATCCTCCCGTTAATCCCTGCTCAGTTTCCCTGAGATATAAAGTCAAATCAAACTTTGCCGTCACTCCGGGCATTTTTAAGGGAGTGAGGGTAACTCCTGGCAGTTCCAGAGGCTCCAAGGGTGCAGTTTGTAAGATAAACATGACCTGGAACAATGGCCTGTGCGATAAGGAACGCTCTGGCTGTAGTGCTTCTACCAGTACCTCGAAAGGAAGCTCTTGATGAGTATAAGCCTCTAAAGCGACTTGCCGCACTCTTCCCAATAACTCTCGAAACTGAGGATTGCCTGATAAGTCAGTGCGTAATACCAGAGTATTAAGAAAAAAACCAATCAGGGGTTCTATCTCGCTGCGGTTGCGATTGGAAATCGGTGAGCCAACACAGATGTCCTCTTGGTTGGTATAGCGGTAGAGAAGTGTCTCAAATGCCGCCAGCAGGGTCATAAACAGAGTAACGCCTTGGGACTGGCTCAGCTGTTTGAGTTTTTCAGTCAAAGGTGCTGTTAGCTCAAACTCCTTGGTCGCTCCCCGGAACGCTTGAACAGGGGGTCGTGGGCGATCGCTCGGCAGTTGCAACACCGGGAGATTACCCCCTAGCTGTTGCTTCCAGTAAGTTAGTTGTTGTTCGAGGACTTCCCCTTGCAACCACTGCCGTTGCCAGTACGCAAAGTCGGCGTATTGAATAGGAAGTTCAGGCAGGAGGGCAGATTGTCCACGGGAGAAGCTTTCGTAAAGCATTGCCAGTTCCCGAATCAGTACCTCTCTCGACCAAGCATCGAAGATGATATGGTGAATGGTAAACAGGAGTACGTGTTCTGTCTCGCCTAATTTGAGTAGTGTCACTCGGAGCAACGGACCCTGGGTGAGGTCGAAGGGTTGCTCAGCTTCTTGGGCCGCAAGTCGCTGAACCTCAGCTTCCGGGTCAGTAAGTTGCCGCCAATCCACCACTGGCAGCGTTACAGTCAGGCTTGGGGTGATGACTTGGACGGGTTGCTCGTCTACCAGTACAAACTTGGTGCGTAAGATTTCGTGACGCTGGATAATGGCATTCAAACTCTCCTCTAGCACCGCCCCATTGAGTACCCCAACCAAACGCACAGCAGCGGGGATGTTGTAAGCAGAACTACCGGGTTCCAGTTGATCTAAAAACCACAGCCTAGCTTGAGCAAAGGAGAGAGGCGCTTCCTCTAAATTTTCTCTGCGGGAAATTGTTGGCGTCACCGAGACTTCGATGTCTTCCTCCTCCAGCAGGAAATCGAGAAGCTCAAGCTCATCGGCAGAAAGCGCAGTTGGATTTGGGGAATTGATTTGATGCATTAGACGCGAACTCCTTCTTTCTTCTTCTGAGCGAGAAGTTTTTCCTTCTCTTCGGCAGACATCGTCTTAATCTTTTTTAGAGTCAGAGCAATCTTTTCTGTCTGCCCCGCTTTGGCTTCATTGGCGATGAGGATTTTTGATATATTTGCGATCGTTGGTTCTTCAAATAAGTCGCGCAGAGTTAATTGCGTCCGTAAGATTTTATGTACCCGCGATATTAATTGAGTGGCTATTAAAGAATGTCCACCCAAGTCGAAGAAATTGTCATGAATTCCCACTCGTTCGATGTTCAGGATGTCAGCCCAGATATCAGCTAGCACTTCTTCAACAGGGGTTTGAGGGGCTATATATTCTTTTAAATTGAATCTGGCGTTGTCTGGCGCAGGCAAGGCAAGGCGGTCTATTTTGCCATTGGGTGTCAGCGGAAAAGCATCTAACAGCACAAAGGCAGTGGGTATCATGTAGTCGGGTAACTGTTCTTGTAAGAAGTCTTTTAAGTTGCTGACGACAGGTTTGCTATCGGGATGGGGGAGGACATAAGCAACTAAACGCTGATTGCCCGGTTCATCTTCCCGAACCAGAACTAGACTCTCCGTTACACTGGGATGTTGAGCCAGTAGGGATGAAATTTCTCCTAACTCAACTCGGAAACCCCGAATTTTGACTTGATAGTCAATTCGTCCCAAAAACTCAATGTTGCCATCAGGGAGATAACGAGCCAAATCCCCAGTTTTATAAACTCTTGTGGGATGGGCATCCTGTCCGCCCAAATTTTCTACAGTAATAAACTTCTCAGCCGTTAGTTGCGGTTGATTCAGATAGCCCCGCGCCACACTATCCCCACCAACGTACAACTCTCCAGTCACCCCGATGGGTACAGGTTGCAGGTAAGGGTCGAGAATATAAACTTGGCTATTGGCGATCGCACGTCCTAAGGGTACTGTCTCCGATTTATCCCGAATTGGCTCACTGATGGCATAAGTCAAGACACCGACAGTTGTTTCGGTTGGCCCATAATGGTTGAGGATTTGACAACTGGGTGCATACTGCTGGATTTTCTCAACCAACTGCCAACTCAGCGCTTCACCCCCCAAAATCAGGTACTTTCTTGGCAAAATCTGCTCCGGGTGGGAAGCTGTCAACAGAGCGTTTAAGTGAGAAGGGACAATTTTAAGGCAATCAATCCGATGACTTTCGCAATACTCTACCAATGCCTCTGGACTGGTTGCCCTTTCTTGCGAGATGACATGCAGACATCCCCCCGTACACAAAGCTGGAAAGATGACACTGTTACCTAAATCGGCGGCGAAGGTGGAAACGGTTGCAAAGCTAGTACCCTCCGGCAAGTCCAATCTTGCCAAAATGCCATGCAAGTAATTGAGGAGTTGCTGATGCTCAACAGCAACTCCTTTCGGCTTACCCGTTGAGCCTGAAGTGTAAATTACATACACTAAATTCTCAGGTGTTACTTCACATGGCGGGTTCTCATCCGGCTGCTGGGCAATTAATTCCCAGTCAGCATCCAAACAGATGAGTGGTGTTGCTTGTTCAGAAAATTGCTCTGATAAATGCTGCTGAGTCAAGATAACCGATGCTTCAACATCCTGCACCATGTAAGAAAGGCGCTCGCTCGGTAATATAGGGTCTAAGGGTAGGTAAGCAGCACCTGCTTTGAGAATCCCCAACAACCCGACGAGCATCTCCAGAGAACGCTCTACGCAAATTGCCACAATCGTTTCAGCACCAACACCCAAGTTTTGCAGATGATGGGCGAGTTGATTGGCACGGGTATTGAGTTGGGCGTAAGTCAGTTGTTGGTTTTCAAAGATAACAGCAACATTGTCGGGGGTGCGT
>DATNQL010000614.1:0-2185 GCA_036704025.1 Stenomitos sp. | reverse complement strand
CATCATCAAATAAATTGTCTTTGATGGTGTCCATGTATTCCTGAGCATCTTTCAGGTCATTTTGCCATTCCAATAACTGCCGCAGCCAAGTAAATTTTTCATCTTCCGCCGAAATCCGGTTATTACTGGAACCGCCGCTTTCCTTATACTTCCAGTGAGCCGCAATGCCATATTCAGCGATATGATGCATTTCCAGGGTGCGAATTTGCACTTCAATCGGACGCCCGGATGGCCCAATCACTCCTGTATGCAAAGACTGGTATCGGTTCGGCTTCGGTAAACCGATGTAGTCTTTAAATCGACCGGGAATCGGTCGAAAGGCATCGTGAACGACAGCTAATGCCCGATAACAATCTTCCTTGGTCTGCAAAATCAGTCGCATAGCAGCTAGGTCGTAGATTTCATGAAATCCCTTTTGCTGCCGCTGCATTTTTTGATAGATTCCATAGAGGTGTTTAGGACGCCCACTCACTTCCAGGCAATGAATTTCAGTGGACTCCATGCGTTCCCGCAAAATTTCTCCAACCTTACTTAACCGAGTTTCCCGATCCGCTCGTCGTTCTGCCACCAGTTGTTGCATCTGCCGATAGGATTCGGGTTCAAGATACTTAAACGCCAAATCTTCTAGCTCCCATTTGACGCGCCCAATGCCCAGGCGATTAGCTAGAGGTGCGAAGATTTCTCGTGTTTCTTGGGAGATACTGCGCTGTTTTTGCGGACTCAAATGTTCTAATGTCCGCATATTGTGCAGTCGATCCGCCAGCTTCACCACAATCACCCGAATATCGGCTGCCATGGCGAGGAACATACGGCGGAAATTCTCCGCTTGACGTTCGGTTTTGCTGGAGAAGTTAAACTTAGAAAGTTTGGTAACGCCTTCTACCAGTCGCCGAACCTCGACTCCAAACCGAGATTCGATCTCTTCGGGTGTGACTTCTGTATCCTCAACCACATCGTGTAGAAACCCAGCCGCAATCATCACACTGCTGCCGCCCAAATCTCGTAACAAACCCGCTACGGCTACAGGATGAGCAATGTAGGGTTCTCCTGAGGCTCGGTACTGACCCTCATGGAGTTGATACGCAAATTCAAAAGCTCGACAGATTAAGTTAATATCGTCAGGGACTGGTTCATTCGCGGCAGCGGATGTGGCTAGGATACATTCCTGTAACCAATCTGGAACATCGAAGTTAAACCGGGAAGTGGTAGCGATGGCGTCCATAATTCTTTGCCTAACCAATAAAAAATAGAAATGAGTTTAGCGCAACTGCTATGAGATTATCAGTAGCGTTTATCCAGTTGGTTCAATTTATTCCTTTCCTATCAAGGTAACGTGTTACAAGATGAGGCTGGGTACGCTCCATCCAGTAGGTTCAGGACGAAGCTGGGGCAAAGAGGAAGCAATTGTAGAATCAGACACTGATAGAAGCGAGAAAACCAATTGGCTCATCGCTTTGTCTTCAAGACAGCTTGCTCTCTAGTTTTATCCTTAAAATTGCCAGCTTTTGGATATAACGATGACTAACCTACGGTCTAAACCGGAATTCTCTGATTAGCCATTGGGGATCAGTCATGGTGATTGGGTTTCCAGTTCCTATCGCCTCTAATCTCCAAGGGAGCTTTAGTGATAGTGTTCGCGTCTACAGATCATTTCCTCGTTATGATCTCCGGGTAGCATGTAGCGTTCCCTAAAGAAGGGGAAGGAGAGTACCGGAGGACTCCGAGTTCCCCAGTCCTCAGAAGTCACGCCATACGATTCGGACTGCAACTTGGTGTTAATCGCCTTTAGAGTAAAGACAAAATTCTTTACATTGATTTTAAACCAACACGAGCCAGAATGTTACCACTATTACATTTCCAACAGTATCAGGCGTTTCAACAGGCTTTGGAACAACTGCTCCAGATGATTCCGGTTGTCGATGGGCAGGAAGCCGAACTCCGAGAGTGCTACCAAAACGTTCAACAACTGTTTCAACGTCAAATTGCGACACTCAGTGCAGAAGACTTCGCACCCGAACATGCACCTCGATGGCAATCGCTTCAGACGGAAATTTACAAACAAATGCGGCTTTTGGGAACCGATATGATGCTGTTACAAGCATCGCGCCGTTCTATAACATCCCAGCGTCGGGTTTTGAGCGTGCGCGATCGCCTCAATACCCTGATTCAATACTGCGAAGCGCTG
>DATNQL010000613.1:0-3583 GCA_036704025.1 Stenomitos sp. | reverse complement strand
TCAGTCGCCCCCTTATAATCTTTTTCCGAAATTAACTCCAACTTAAGCGCCTCCTGTAACACCCTTTTCAACGCCGTCAGCATTTTGTTGGTCGTGGCGGGACTATACTTCTCCATTAATACCGCTCTCACCGCTGCTGTGTGCTGATACCGCAGTTTAGCCCAGCCGAGCGTCATCGCATCGCAATTACCAGAGGTGAGCATAGACGCGATCGTGTTGAGCGACCCCCGCATCGTCAGACGAGACCCCTGCCCCAACGACGTGAGATAGACGTGTGCCGGGTGTCGCGTTAACGGCAGTGGCACCGTCAACGCTAACGAAGACTCCTCTGGAGTAGAAGTCGTTTTATGGGAGTCACTCATCGCTCATTACTTGCTCGGAAGACGCTTCTCGCAAGTTATTGTGTCACATAGTGTGATCGCTCAACACAACCAAACAGTTAAGTTGCGAGCGCCGACCCATTGGAATTCACCTTTTGATGGGCGCTGACTTTTCTTCAACTTCCGCACCCCAAGCATCCCAACCCTCTCTCAATTCTCTAGCAAATAGCTCAATCCTAGAACCCCCCAAAACATCACCCAACCGATTCGCAATCACGAAAAACTCTTCAGGTTTCCGACTGTGGTCAGTTCTGTTCGCGAGAATGACATTGGGAATATTGGTTAAACCCAGACTCGTAAAGCTTTTGGGCTTCCCTTTAGTAGCGACAAGAAAATGCTCCGTACAGCCCCTCCCATAATGACCCATCCCAATTCTGGGTTTGATTTCATTCGATGTAGATTTCTGGGTCACCTTGAGCCAAGTGAATATAGTTTTATAGGTAAATCCCCAAGTCTCTAGGCATTGAAACCCCAGAGGTAGGTGATTATTCGTCACCCACAGCAAAAGATAGGCGTTTTGTGCGGCTATCTCCCCTATAGGCAGATTGAAGATCTCCTCGTCGCTCATATTCGGGTAGGGAGTTCGGTTTCTGTGCGTCCGGTCGCTTTCTCTGAGCAAGTAAGTCCAAGGCGGGTCAGCAACGATGAGGCTGTAGTTCTTTTGGGGAATCGGCGGTAGTCCTGTTGTTGTAATGCTCTGCTTGAGATTACCCCTTTTATCTTCAGGGCTGTAGCGGACGGCTAATGTTGTGTCCACCGGTTGGACTTTTAGTGCTATTGCCAACTCTAGCTTCTCTTGTTCTGCCTCCGGTAGGTTGTGAACTTTCAGTCGAGCCAGAGCTTCCTCCCAAAATAACGCCCGTTGTGCTATGGAGGGCTTGAATTCTTTGATGGTTCCCAAATAGCCAATATTTTTGGTCCTCACGCGCCCGCCTTCCCGCTTCCCCTCATAGAGATAAGCATCAAGCGTTGGGGGGGCGTTTTTGTTGTTTCGTTTGCGCCAATAGATATACACCGTTACATCTAAAAATGGATACAACACCATTGTTGCACGAATATTTGAGTGCAACATGAGTGTAGACATCAGCATAGAGCTTATATCTTATGCTTGCTGTCCCACATGAAGTAGTCTCTAATTTCTAGCAAAATAAGCCGGGTCTTGGTCTCGCCGATGCTTAATCGGAATTGGCTGACCTTGTTCATCACCAACCAAGCTTGCCGTTTTTTCCAGTGCCTCTCTGAGTCGCTTGGCAGCAAAGCTCGACATATCGCGAGGTACATTAATGCGATCACGTAAATATCTCAGCGCCTTATCCGAACCAGTCGGCGGCACACACACATCACCTGTCATCATCCAAGTCAATGCACAACGCAGAGCTATTTCAAACAATTCATCATCAGCCGGATTGACTCGAATAATATTAGCGCGATGCTTAATTACCCGAATTAGCGCTTCAGCACGGGAGGAGTCCGGCTCTGGGTAAGCCACATCAGGCAGCCCAATCCAAGGACCATTATCCACCCGATTTTTATTCAAGAGCATCTTCGGTTCACCATTTTCCCAGCAACCTCCCATCTGAGGAGGTAAGTCATGAGCATGAGTGTGAAAGTCGCTCTGAGTGCCGCGATAAGTCGGTCGGCTTTCCATCCCATCAAACCAGGCCGCCAAGTAAGGATTCTCCTCTCGCAGCGAGTAGCCTTTGTAATAATACAGACTGGCGTTCATGCGTTCGAGATAAGGCGTGAAGATGACATCAGCCGTACCGAACTCTTCCAGGAAATATGGACCGGGAGTAGAGGCGAGAGCCATCTCAACCTTATTGACGACTTTGATAAATTGCTCTCGGTGGCGCTGCTCTTGTTGAGGCGACACCATTGGATAGCAAAGCCAGTTACACCAAGCTCTAAATAAAAGTCGCTCGAGTTGTCGCAGGGGTAGTACCGTGGGGCTTTCCATACCCTGCCCTAAAGGACCAAAGACTTGTTCAAGAGCGAGCAAAATGTGATCACTTTCGGTAATGAGGCGACCGTCTAACTCCAGTGCTGGTAACATTCCCGATGGGACTTTGCGCTTGTACCAGCTTTCTTTCTCCCCATAACAAAACATTGTTACTTTTTCAATACGGTAGGGGATTTGTTTTTCTTCAAGCCAAAGCCAGACTTTTTGGCAGTAGGGACACCAGGCATGGTTGTCGCGGTAGAGTGTTACTCGCACGTCGGCTTGAGGAAGACCAAACAGGCGTAGTCGGGCTTGGGCATTAGTGGGACCGTTTATGGGGTCAATTTGATAGTCGGTGAGGGTTTCTAGTTCCTTCCAACTTAGGGGAGCGCTCGTCATGGGTATGCGTGATGATTTATTAAGTTATTAGTCATTACTCATTTTGACTGGAATCTCTATGTCCCAGGTATCGCTCCCCCCATCACTCCATTCAGATCTACCCCTCACCGCTCTTGCACCCATGCAGGATGTGACAAACCACTGGTTTATGAAGGTCATTGCCCATTACGGCAGTCCTGACTACTTTTTTACCGAGTACTTCCGCGTGAATGATACATCACGGCTCAATCGTAGCATTCTTAATGCCATCACCCAAAACGACACGGGTCGCCCCATTTTTGCTCAAATGATTGGCGAAAGTATTCCCGACTTAGTCAGAACAGCGATTGATCTGTGTAACTATAATATTGCTGGAGTTGACTTGAACATGGGCTGTCCAGCACCTAGAATCTATCGCAAAAATGTTGGGGGTGGATTGCTGCGAGACCCCGAAAAAGTGGATCGGATTTTGGGAGAACTGCGGAATGCTGTCAATGATCGACCAATGACAGTCAAGATGCGTGTAGGCTTTGAAAATACAGATACCTTTTATGAAATTTTAGACCTAATTAATCGCCACAGCATTGATTTGCTGAGTTTGCATGGTCGCACGGTGAAAGATATGTATCACGGGGCCGTGAAATATGATTTGATTGCTGAAGCCGTCAAACGGGTTCATTGTCCAGTGCTTGCCAATGGCAATATCCATTCGGCGACAATGGCTCTAGATGTGCTTTCTCAAACGGGCGCGGCGGGAGTGATGGTAGGACGTTGGGCGGTCGGGAATCCTTGGATTTTTCATCAAATTCGGCAGGCTTTGCGAGGAGAACCAATCACGCCCGTTCCTTTAGTCGAGGTACGCCACTATATTGATCGTTTATGGCAA
>DATNQL010000612.1:0-1872 GCA_036704025.1 Stenomitos sp. | reverse complement strand
GCCGAAGATGTCCGCGATGATAGGCAATTCAATCTGTTTGAGGCTATCCAACGGGAGTTTCGCAGTTGGGGCGTGACACATCCCCAGGTAACAGAAGCAATCCTGTCGCAGGGACGAGGGCTAATTTTGCTGGATGGATTGGATGAAGTACCAGAGAGCGAAAGTCGGTCAGTAGTTAAGCAGATTCTCCGCTTCTGTCAAGACTACTACAGCAACCGCTTCTTAATTACCTGTCGCACCCAGAACCAGAAGTATCGGTTTGAGGGCTTCACGGATGTAGAGGTGGCAGACTTTAGCCCGGAGCAGGTGGCAAAGTTTATCCGCCACTGGTTTGCTGTGGTGATGGGAAAGCCTGAGTCGGAGATGTTGGCAGAAGAGTTGATTCGGCAGTTAGAGCGAGAGGAAAACAAACAAATCGCTGAACTGGCTGTCACTCCTGTGTTGCTCAATCTTACCTGCTCCGTATTTCACGATACGGGCAGTTTTCCCACCAACCGAGCCAGCTTATACCAGAAGGGACTCAGGGCGCTACTGAAGGATTGGGATGAGTGGAAGGGAGTCAAACGAGATGGAATTTATGGCAATCTGACAACAGAAGATAAGGAAAAACTGCTGGCTCAGGTGGCAGCAGTGCTGTTTGAGGAGAATGATTATTTTCCAGAGCGCTCAAAGCTGGAACGACTGATTGGCAAGTATTTGAAAATTTCGAGTACAGAGGCAGGGAAGGTGCTGAGGGCGATCGAGTCTCTGCATGGGTTGTTGGTGGAACGCTCTGAGGGATTCTACTCGTTCTCTCACCTGACGTTTCAAGAGTATTTCACAGCGAAGTGGTTTTGCGATCGGGCTGATTGGGAGGGGCTGGTTAGCCACATTACGGAGACTCGCTGGCGTGAAGTATTTTTGCTTAGCGCAGGCATGATAGGAAATGCTGATGAGCTGATGAATCTGATGAAGCAAAAGATTGTTGGAATCGTTGCCTTAGACAGTAAATTTCAGCAATTCCTGGCGTGGCTCACTCAGAAATCCAATTCAGTTGCAGCTCCCTACAAACCCGTTGCCATTCGCGCCTTCTACTTAACACTTGCCCATGCCGACGGCTACACTCTTGATCGCACCTTCCCTATTACCCTTGCCCTCCCCCTTATCCTGGACTTTGACCTAACCCGTGCCTACGCTCCTAACCGTTCTCTTGAGCTAGACTTTGACCTTGCCCGTACTCTTGACTTTACCCTCGCCTCCGCTCTTGGTGACATCCACTTTCACGGTCACGATATGTACGGCGACCTTAACCTCCCCCGCGCTGATGCCTTCATCCAGGTACTCAAACGCACGACTAGCTCTAAACTTATTGGTGTACTCGACCCCGAATTTGCTCTTGGCTTCGCCTTCGCTCTTGCTCATGACCTCTTTCTCAACCCTGAGCTTTACAGTGCGTTGCAAGCGCTTAAAGATAATCTGCCTGACTCAACAGAGCCGATAGAAAATCGCAAAGAATGGTGGCAAGTAAACGGCAAAGCCTGGGGGGAGCGCTTGAGATTATTGATGATTGAGCATCGCTACATTGGGCATGACTGGCAGCTCAGTGAACAACAAAATGAATTACTTCAGCAGTATTACAATGCCAATAAGCTACTAGCGGAATGCTTGAATAGTAGTGGTTGTCAAGTAAGTCCCCAGGTGCGAGAGCAGATAGAGGAAACATTATTGTTGCCTATTGCTGAAATTGAGAATTTGCAGATGAATTATAAGTAAGAGCTAATAACTTCTCTTAAGAAAGCTGAAGCTGATGAGCGAAGTCCCACCAGAGGAAAACCGCCCTAACTCCCAATCACCCCGACAGAGTATTTTTGAGAATGTCCAAGTCGGTCGGGA
>DATNQL010000611.1:0-9807 GCA_036704025.1 Stenomitos sp. | reverse complement strand
CCAATCAAATTCTACATCGAGTTTCTGAGCGGTATGGGCAAATAATTCATCATCAATATTGGAAAGAATAGTCAGTTTATATCTCTTTTTGAGTGCTTTTAGTGCCTCAACTGTATCAGGAAAAGGTTCCCAGCTTTGAATAGATTCAGCCAAAGCCTTGGCCTCAGACTCTGTTGGTGTAAAGTTTAAGGTTTTCCCAAAGTCGTAAACCACATTTTTAAGAATATCTCGATACTTCAAGTAATCGCCTGACTCTTGAATCGATTCTTTTTGAGCAAATAACTCAAGAATTTCTCTGTCACTCAGATTAATATTGTGGTTAGAGAGAATTGTTTTTAATGCCGATAAAATTCCACTTTCCCAATTTATTAAAGTTCCATAGCAATCAAAACTTAAGATTTCAAATTGCTGAAAATTGTTCATTGAATTGTTTGGTTTTATTCACTTAATTTAGTAGAGGCTTCATCACGAATAGGGTTTAGGATGATTCCTCATTTGTTCAGGATATCATCACCCAACTTGGGTCACCCCATCATTTTCTATTTTCTAGGAGAACCCCACAAGGGATGGTTCAGGAAAAGCAATCGTTTTCATGGTGAATAAAACTTGTCTCGTCAGTCTCTATTGGCTGAATAACGTTATAAATTCCAACCCATTACCCATTACCCATTACCCATTACCGATTTACTTCAGAACATCACTAATTTCTCCCTGTCGTCGAAATTCCCTCCACGATAAGAGATGGAGTATAACAAGGACCATTCCAGTCGGCATCATCACCTAAGGCCACGAGTTGCTTAAGCACAGTGTAAACGTTACCCGCAATCATGGTGTCTTTGACACGACCTGTAATCTGTCCCTTTTGCACGCGGTAACCTAATTCAACGTTGACAGAAAACTCCCCACTGATACCAGCACCTCCTCCTAGTAATTGATCGACGACTAATCCTTCATCGAGTTGTCCGATTAAGTCACAGAGTGACCCTTTTCCAGGTTGAATGAGCAAGTTAACTAAACCTGGCGTTGGGTAACTCCCCATACCAGGGCGAAATCCGTTGCCAGTCGTGCCAGTCCCCAGTAATCTCCCCGTCGTGCGATCGCCATAAAATTGCTGCAATCGCCCTTCTCGAATTAATAAAAGAGGTTGGGTTGGGGTACCTTCATCATCAAAGGGGCAGCTATAAGGCCCAGTATTGGGTTGCTGAGAGAGTGTCAGGGGATCTGCCATCACCACTTCACCCAAGCGATCGCTCCAAGGAGAGGCTCCCTCTAACACCTGTCTGCCATTCAATGCCGCCTGAACCGTGTCCCAGAGCAAATCGGCGGCTTTCGCCGTCAACAAAATTGGTACACGACGGCGGGGAGGAGAGACGTTTTCTTTGGCCCAGTTCAAGCGTTGTAAAATACTTTGAACCACTTTCTCTGGGTCAAGCTTTCCCCGCTCTGTCTGACCATCGGCAACATTGAGAAAGTCTTCGCCTCGTACCCATTCGGCGGCAAGGAAACAACTCAGAGTGGTGTCAGTGTAATAACAATCTAACCCTTTAGAGTTCATCAAGCGCGTGGTTTCTTCCTCACATTCCCACTCTGCCATACAGAGGACTTCTGGGTAGACATCGCGAATCTGAGCGATCGCACCTTTTCCCATTTCCACCAATTCTTCGACAGGCACCGCCTCTCCCAAGTCAGGATAGTGTTCGGTGCGGGCATCCGCTAGTTCTACAGGTTCTGGTTCATTGAGCTGCGTCATGGCGATCGCCCGATCCACTAACGCTTGGGGTTCAACCGGGCCATAGGCAACCGTCAATCCGGGACGCCCATCTCGCCACAGCCGTAGTGCTACACCTTCGGCTTGACTGCTTTCTAGCTGTTTGAGCCGATTGGCTTCAAAAAAAACGGGTCGAGCCAGCGATCGTGACTGATAGACTTCTGCATGTTGCGCCCCTGAGCGCAGGGCTAAATCTATCAGCTGCTCGGTGTGCAGCGACGAAGGCAAATCGTGATAAGCCATATCTCAAAGCTGTTTGTCAGTTGTCAGTTGGCAGGACAGGCGGAACAGCCTGTCCCTCAGTTGGCGGTTCGTCTGATAGGCATCCTGTCTGTCAATGAGCAATGACCTATAAAGGCTTAAGGCTTTAGTGCAAAGCAGAGCCAGAAGAGTAGAGCGAAGGTTAAACGTCTTCTCCTGTATCCCTAAAGGGCAGAAGTTTTTGACATCCAACAACCTCAAAAAAGTATCTTTCCCTTTGGTGGAATCTCTAGCCCAACGAGTGTTCCGTACTTCATCCTTCATACTTCACACTTCATACTTCACATTTCATCCTTCAGATGACCAATGACACACCCAGCACTACTTCAACTCTTGCAACAGCCAAAATCCGGCAAAGGATTCTGAGGTTGGTGTTGACTGAATCGCCAAAAAATGAACTCCCTCTGCGTTTTGTTTAGCTAACTCAAATCCTTGAGCTTCTGCTAGAGTTTGCGAGTCTCTGAGCGTAGCCAGAATCCAGCTATCACTGGCACCAGCTTCCAGTAACAATCGTGCTGTTTCTGTACTGTCAAATCTCACGAACGCCAGCTCTAAACCTGACATCCATCCTGCCAGGGGCGTTGCTCTAGAAGAGAATATAATAATTCCGGGGATTTGAGTATCGGGGGCAAGCCCCATCATGGACAGAGGAAAGGCTTCACTAAAGCCGATGTCCCACTCATGCATTTCCTCAAATGCCCCCGCTTCTAACGTCACAAACGCCCACTTGTCATATTGCAAGGCGTCTGGGAGAGGTTGAGGAATCTGGGGCTGATATTGAACAAATGACGAAGCAGCGGCTGTTGGTTTATACCCAGGTTGCTTGGGATAAAATCCTAGTATTCGCTGGTCTAACCACCGCTCTAGGGTGTAAGTGCGACGACTAGGAATAACGCGAATACCAAGCTCTTCGCAGGCTTTGGTAATCATATTGTTCATCTGACGCCGAAAAAAGCGAATTTTCTGAGGCGTTTGTCTGCTTTGTGCGATCGCCTCTGCCAACGCCTCCCGCAACCAAATGGAATTGACCTGTTGACTGGGACAAAACTGAGCATATTGAAATAGCTCATCAGGTGACTGGCGCGTATCCAAAGGACTCTCGCACACTAAGATTTCCCAAATCTTTTTCTGATTTTCGTCTAAAATCGGTCGCGAGTAAAAATCTAATTCCCAAACGATACTCATGCCAAAAAATCATGATCTGATCCCTTCCTTATCATACGGGTCAAGGGGACTTCGCTTGAGTTAAGCCGCAATGGAGTTATTATTTTTATTGGCTACGGATGATTTCCTATTAATTGATCATGGTTCATTGGTCAAGAGGTAATCCCTTTATTTCAACCTTTCGCGTACTTTCTCACAAAACGCCAGAACGGCCTTTAAGGGGTTAGGTTGCATCACCTACTCTTGATATCCGTGCAAAATCAAGACTGAAAAGCCATTCACTACTTTTCAGCAAGCCTAAGGGGAAATTTTTCCATCAGGCATTTCTTGATTATTCAAAACTGTTCTTAGCAAAATCTTATAAATATAAATTCGCGTAATGATGAGCGATCAGGACTCAAAGATCGTCAACCTTACCCAGTTCGGAACCACTGAGGAGTTGATAGACTGAAACGCCTCCCCAATACAGACCGCTCAGAACCTGAATCACCACTAAAATAGGGAGAGCAAATACGGCGACACTCAGACCACAGAAGACAATGGCGAATCTCTCGGATAAAATCCCTGAGTGGGGTTGCTCGTTACAGTCGGTATTAGGGGTTGTAGAAGCTTCCTGAAAAGCTATCATTTCGGTTTTCGCTCTCATCTAGCGTTAGTTTGGTTAACTAACCATAATTATGTCTAAAGGTAGACAACTTTTTATCAAGAAATAGTTTAGATAGTCAGCGGCTGTATAAAGTTTGTGTAAAATCTTTCCTCTGTGACCCAGAGGACTCGAAAATAGGGAGAGTGCAGGAGATCACACCCCAGCGTCTGATAGTAACGGTTCCATGGTGTCCCAACTTAGACCTTGCTGAAGATAACGGGGCGCATCAGGATTGTAGGGACTAGCCACTCGGTCAATTGAGACAATGTGTGCTTCTGGAGGTAAGACAGGTATATCGGGATCAAAAGCGGTTGGGCGCATCAAAGAACTGGAAAAGCCTTTAAAAATCGCAATCTGGTCTTCTTCTCCATCAATTTCAGCCGTGACAATCAAAACTTCCTGTGGACGCTTAATGGTGTATTGCTCTAGACGCCGCCCCATGGAATCAGCCATTTGAATTGCTACCGAATGTATGCCCTACTTATTGTTCCATAGCTGAGCGCCCTTGCTTGCCCAGCCGAATCAGGACAAAATAGCTTAAGTAAATGACATAGACGATTAATCCTGTCATTCCCAGAAAACCGAGGAATCCGGGTCTGGAATCGTGATGAAAATACTGTTTGAATAACAGGGGCGGCTCTAACCAAACTTGACAAAAAGGCGTTTTAATCGAGCCTGCCAGAAAGGCACAGCTAAGAAACGGAATCGTGGCTAAAGCGCCCAAGATACAGTAGGCCGTTATTGCCCAGCGCCATGATGTCAGTGCCAACTTTAAAGGACGCTGCGGTTGATCATCAATATCTTCGTTCACATCCACCCAGAACCAGAGGGCAATGGGAATTAAAAGGCGGGCAAACCAACCCGAAACAAAACCAATCGGCAACCCGGCGATAAATATGTAAACCGTAATCGCCAAGAGACTGGCAACACGCCAGTAGATGATCAATAGGCGTACCATCGAATCCACTTTTTGGACAAAGGCCCAAATCAGCAGAATCAACGGAATGATCACCGTAATCAAAACTGCTAATCGGTAGTCTGTCCAAACTAGGGATCGAAGAAGTTCATCTTGCATTGCTTGTTGCCGAAAAGACCTTTATCTATGTTATTGCAGTAGTCGCAGCTTTCCACCCTATTTGGCTGGATAGCATTGGCTTGTGTTCCTGTTCTACTTCTAGCCTCAAGCTGCTTGTTTACAACAAATAGCTGGAATCCTCTAAATAGGGAGTTCCAGCTACTTGCGCCCATTGGCTGATGTGCCTAAACCGACTGAAGCTGACGTTGAGGGAATGAATCTTAGTCTTCGTACAGCCGACATTCATCAGCGTCGGGGTTAGCGTCGCAATATTGCTCAAAAGCGTTTTTCTTCGGAGTTTTTTGACGTTGATGCGCGGCTTCAGCTTGCAGTTCTTCTACCACATCCCATGCTGCTGCACAGGCTCCAGAATCTGCACCGTTTACATCACAAGCAGCTCTAGCTGCTTCGCGCTCTTGTTGGATTTTTTCTTCAATGTTGTTGCTCATTTCCTTACCTTGTTCCTGCGTACTGTACTTAAGTACAGCAAGTTGCTTAGTCGAGAGGGAATCATGATCAATCTAGTCTTAGCGCCAATTGGGTTCTTAATTACCAGATCAATCCGGTTTTTTTAAGATTGTGCCAATTTTTGCCTACCGACGGTCAGTTCATCTATTACAGACTGAACGGATTTCACTGCTTACATATTAACTTATGTGAAGCACGATCGCTAGCCATTCCGTCACCCTGTCAGGATAAAGGCATGTACTCGGTATCTGAACCTTACCTTTAGAGTGTCCCCTGTTAGCGCTATCATAAGGCTTAAACCGCCTGCCAACTCCCAAGGGCAAGAATCGGCATCGGGATTGAATTCGGCAAAACCAATGGCTAATCCAATTCAGTGGGCAAATGCCTTATCTACCTGTCCATCTTTGGAAGCAGCAATCGCCCAAGTGGTAGACCGCGTCCAAAAGTCGTTGACCGCCACACCTGACTTAGGGTTGGTGTTTATCTCGTCTGCCTATGCCAGCGAGTATTCTCGACTGATGCCCTTACTCCGAGAACAGTTATCGGTGCCCGTACTCATTGGCTGTGGGGGTAGCGGTATTATCGGCATCAACTCTCAGGGTGAAACCCAAGAAATCGAGGGAGAACCGGCTCTGAGTCTCAGCTTAGCGCACCTGCCGGATGTTAAGGTTCAAGCGTTTCATATCCCTGGAGATGGGTTACCCGACCTAGATAGTCCCCCCAATGCCTGGGTGGATTTGATAGGTGTTCCACCCCAGGAAGAACCTCAATTTATTTTGTTAGCCGACCCCTTTTCTGCCATCAACGATTTACTGCAAGGGCTGGATTTTGCCTATCCAGGCTCAAGCAAGGTCGGAGGCATGACCAGTGCTGGCGCGATGGGTGTGCAAAGTGGCCTGTTTTGTAACTATCAGCTTCACCGCGAGGGCACCGTGGGAGTTGCCTTGAGTGGCAATATTGTCTTAGAAACTATTGTGGCGCAAGGTTGTCGTCCCATTGGTCAAACATATCAAGTGACCGCCTGCGAGCGAAATATTGTGTTGGAATTAGCGACACAGGATAACATCGAGAAGAGCAGCAGCGAAATTGAGTCTCGTCGCCCATTGGAAGTTTTGCGAGATTTACTGCAAAGCCTCACGGAGGAAGACCGACAACTGGCACAACATTCTCTGTTTGTGGGTGTTGCCCGTGATGAATTTAAGCAAAAACTAGGTCACGGAGACTTTCTGATTCGCAACTTGTTGGGCGTCGATCCCAGAGTTGGGGCGATCGCAATTGGCGATCGGGTTCGACCCGGTCAACGTATCCAATTCCACCTACGGGATGCCCGTACCTCCGAGGAAGATTTAGAACTGCTTCTCCAGCGCTATCAAAAGGATAGCTCTCTAACGACAGAGGCGGCTGGTGCTTTAATGTTTGCTTGCCTCGGTCGGGGAAAAGGACTCTACGGGAAACCTGATTTTGATTCCCAACTGTTTGGTCGCTATCTGAGTAACATTCAACTCAGTGGCTTCTTCTGTAACGGTGAAATTGGCCCAGTGGGTGGTAGCACGTTTCTCCATGGCTACACTTCCGTTTTTGGGATTTGCCGTTCAAAACGTTGAACGTGGGAAAGTTCAAAGAGAAAGGGGGCAACCACGACCGGAGCTTGAGTGATACCGAGTTGCGTTCAAACATAGTAGTTGAGATCGACACCCAGACAGGGGGACGCTCCCGACGCGGAGAAATTCAATGTGCTACGTATGAATGCAACTGCGTATGAGGAGATTGCCCCTACAGGTGGCGTTCGTGCCTAAGTCCTGACCGTTAATGCAATAACAACGTTGTATGGTTATCGATTAGGGCGGGTTGACCGTCGCTGCTTTTCGCACTAAATGCCTCGAAGTACCGACGCGCTTCTGGGAAGAACTCTGGGAAATCAAATAGGGAGTCGCCGGCAGCTATGTTCGCCCAAAAGTAGCGCAGACTAGGGACAAGTTTTTCTGCGTCGGCTAAGGGTAAGTTTAACGGCTCCGTAGTCAGAAGTTTCAGCATAAATGGATGGGAGCGATCGCCCATTAATTCTCGTGATTTCTGAGGCAAATTCTCCCAACCGGGCACTGACGTCACTCGATGAGACTCAATCTGTAACCATCGTTGTCCTTGCTCGTCCGTTTTGAACTCAAATATCCGATACGGGTGCGGATAACTCACGAGAGAACCTGTTGTGATATCGTAGACGCCCTCCTGATAGGCGACATCCTGAACGTGTAAGTGACCCGTAAACACCAAATTGACCCCAGCCTGCTTGAGGATGTTCAGCAGTGCCGGAGCATTGTCTAACATATAGCGCCGTCCCATGGGATGACGAGATTGATAAGGGAGATGCTCCACCACATTGTGATGCACCATCACAAGTACCAACTGCTCTTGGCACTCTTGCAAGACTTGCTCCAGCCAGACTAATTGCTGTTCATCCAGACAGCCCAATTGTTTACCTGACGCATCAAATTGATTGGAATTCAATCCAATTAACTGGACTCCCGGTAGAATTTCAGTGGTGTAGTATAGCTGATCTGGATTGTCATAGCCCAATTGATGATAATAGTAGGGAAAGTCTTTTAATCCAATCGAGTGTTCATTGGGCAGTAGATTTGGAACATCATGATTCCCTGGTACCACGTACACCGGAAAAGGCAACTGGCTCAATCGCTTTTGCAACCAGGCATGATTATCTCTTTCACCATGCTGAGTTAAGTCTCCAGGTACTAGCAGAAAATCAATTTTTTGCTGCTTTAAGTGTTCCAGAATCAGTTCTAGAGCTGGAATACTAACTTCTACTAAATGGAAGCGATTGGGATGATCCCAGATAGTATGGGGAAGTCCGATGTGCGGGTCGCTCACTACCGCAAAACGAAAATTTAGACCCATGATCTAAGCTTTATTTAAATTAATTTAACGCATACTTAAAATTATGCCTCATTCCGTTATTCCTGTTGCATTTAATCAGTACATCTTATTTTTTCTTATCACTTTTGGTAGAGAAATATGCTTAAATTGAAAAGGATTAGTGCATTTTAAGCAAGATAGGTAATAATCCTTGATTCAGGAAGATAGCCTTAAAATGAATAAAAGAGTATAGGGTTCATTTTAGTTTATAAAATGTAGCGTTATTGGAGAAATTCAGTGACGAGTCAGGAGGTGTAAAGGTTGCCAAAAGTCCGAGTCCGTCAACACGTCAATCCACTGAGTAAGAAATACCAGACACCGGTGCAACCCCCCAATTGGGAGGGTATTTATGCTCAACCCGCTCAACCCTTGCACCTGGATATTGGCTGTGCTAGAGGGGAATTTTTGTTGAGTATGGCAACAATACAACCGAATTGGAATTTTTTGGGATTAGAAATTCGAGAGCCATTGGTAGAACAGGCGAATGCGAAAGTTTCAGAGTTGGGGTTGAGAAATCTTTACTACTTGTTTGGCAACGTTAATAATTCCTTAAAACCCCTGCTGGAGTCTTTTGAAGTGGGGACATTGCAACGTGTGACGCTGCAATTCCCTGACCCTTGGTTCAAGAAGCGACAAGCCAAACGACGTGTAGTCCAGCCAGAATTAGTCGATACTTTAGCCGCTTATTTGATGGATGGGGGAGAGGTATTTCTGCAATCGGATGTTGAGGCAGTAGCGGTGGAAATGTGCGATCGTTTTGAGGCTCACCCAGGGTTTCAAAAACAGGGGACTGATCTTTGGTTAACCACTAATCCTCTGCCAGTTCCGACTGAGCGAGAAGTCTCTACTCTCTCACGGGGCGAACCAGTTTATCGGGCGTTGTTTGTTCGTCGTCAGTCTTGACCAAAGTGTTTAATGCTGGAAACCCCTCCCCATCCCTCCCCGTTGCGGGGAGGGGGAATTTGATTTTTGTAAGAAATCTACTCTTTACTTTGGTACTGGATTAGCCTCCGCTGGACACTGTACTGGAGTTTGCCAAGGATCATGAGGCGTGACGTTGGGTGCAGAAGCCGTGAGGACAACCTGCCCTTGCTCATTCATTCTCCATCCTTGGGCTTCCACCAGTTGTTTGGGGGCAGAATTTGTAGGCGTTGTTGGTGCTGGGGGTGTGTTATTCTCCTTCTCAGAATCGAGGATGACCCAGTTGGGTGTGATTAAAAATTCAGCTTGTAGCGTATCGTTGGGGCTGGGTGGGATGCCGCCTCGTCCGGTAACGGTAAAACTTCCGCCTTGATTGGCGGCTTGGGGAGTACAGCGCTGATCAATTTGTTGTGAGGCATCGACTACGTTAGTCGGTAATTGAGCTAATCCGCGACTGGGGTCAACGCCTGGGGTGTTGAGGGCAAATGTTCCCGATAACCCGAACGTGGAACTGACAGTAATGTCGTTTTTGGGAGTGCGTTGGGGTCGAAATTGGATGCCGAAGAGTCCTTGAGT
>DATNQL010000610.1:0-2210 GCA_036704025.1 Stenomitos sp. | reverse complement strand
CTCGCTAATAGCTCATCTTCCCCATGCTTTCCATCATGCCAAACTGGCCCTACGGTGTGAATCACCCAATCGGCAGGGAGATTGTAACCCCTGGTAATTTTGGCATCGCCCGTTTGACAGCCCTTTAAACGTCGGCATTCTGCCAATAATTCTGGCCCGGCGGCGAGATGAATCGCCCCATCCACCCCACCCCCCCCAAGCAGAGAGGTGTTGGCCGCATTGACAATAGCATCGACCGACTGCTGAGTGATATCTCCTTCGAGGAGGGTGATCTTCCCTGATATCATAAAAATTAGTCAATCAAATAGATGTAATTGTACCTAAGCGGATGTTGAAGCGCGTCCCTGACCATCTACATTGGCAATCTGGGTATATGAAGGTAGCTTTGCCCTTAAACGCTAGCTCCGATGGACCACATCCTACTAGCTCCAGGTTAGCCTCTTGCCATGTGCGGCTTGCTCGATTGAGTCAACGCCATTGTCTTGCGGCTTTATTGACCCAGTGGGCAGCGATCGCGTCCAAAAGGACTACAATGCAGCAATCGAGTTTTGGCAACAGCAGGCATACACCCACCATACAAAAGCGCTTCTTAAGCTAAGTCTTGTGTTCTCTAACAATTCAATAAATCAAAACCTCATCTGGGTAAAGCCAAGTGTAGACAAAGACATCAGTAACTGCTCAGTTTTATTCCCCCGATAAAACTTCGCATTGTCAGTCGCTTCAATCATTCACGACTCAGCACACTTCTGTCTAAATGCAACCAATGTTAGCGATATCAAGCGAGCTCCTCTCTACTGCTCTAAACAGCATGAAGTTGTCTTCCCCGCTAAAAGCACAAAATCAATGGCCTACCTTTGAAGACATTTTACAGAACCTACATGCACAGGGCATCTACATCCATTCCGAACAATTAGCCGAATTTATGCTGGGGCACGGATTGCCAGTTCACCTGCGCTATGTACCCGCTCATTTGCGCTCCAAAGCGATTGAAGTGAATCAGAACTACCAGGGGGATATGGTGATCGAAGTTGAAGAATGCAATTCGCCTTACTGGGATTTCTCGTGGATGGAAAATATCCAGAAGCCTTTTATACACGACAGTCTGGGTGATCGAACGGACTGGATTGAAGACATCGATCAGCCGTCCTGGGACTATTCTTGGATGAAATAATCGCTCCCAGATGGGGGAGAAGAGTTCAGGACTGATGCAGGAACGCTACCTGTAGGGGCAATCTCCTCGGATGAACTCCGGCTGTGGTTGCCCCCTTTGTTTCACTCATTTCCATACATCGTTGTCTCTCTAGTTTTTCTCAATGAACATCAACTCCCAAACGGACTCAAGCGAAACGTTGGAATTTTCTGATGTGTCTGGTGCAGAATCGTCTGGACTGACGCCGGAGCAATATCGACGCAAAATGCAGCGACGAAAGGAGGTACAAGAACAGCGCCTTGCCCAAGCTTCACAAGAAAAGGGTCTGATTATTATTAACACAGGCAACGGCAAGGGGAAAACGACAGCCGCATTAGGGATGGTGTTGCGATCGCTCGGTCATGGTTATCGAGTGGCGATCGTACAATTCATTAAAGGGGCTTGGGAACCGGCAGAGAAAGCCGCCTTCCAACACTGGACATTAGCCGCACCGGACGAAACCCCCCAGTTAGAGTTTCACGCACTCGGAGAAGGGTTCACCTGGGAAACTCAAGATCGAACACGAGATATGGAAAAAGCGAAAGTGGCATGGGATAAGGCGCTGGAATTTATCCGTAACCCAGACTTTAGACTCGTCCTATTAGATGAAGTGAATGTTGCTTTAAAGTTAGGTTACCTCGATGTGCAAGACGTTCTGGCAGGATTGGCACAAAAGCAAGACATGTCTCACATTATTTTAACGGGTAGAGGCGCACCTGCTGCCTTAATTGAGCGAGCTGATTTAGTAACAGAAATGACGCTGGTTAAACATCCTTTTCGGGAACAGGGGATTAAGGCACAACCAGGGATTGAGTTTTGAGATTAACCCTTTAAATTTTCCGTCAGAATTCCCCTTCCTCAAACGCAGCGTTAGCGAAGTTAGGGAGGGGATGAATGGCGGTCAAGATGGTTGTTTTTGACCGTCAATATATTGCTTCACAATTTCTAGTGGTGCGCCACCGCAAGAAATAACGCAATATGAGTTGTGCCAAAACACAGGTTTCCAATAAAACTTGTTGAC
>DATNQL010000609.1:0-10930 GCA_036704025.1 Stenomitos sp. | reverse complement strand
CTTGAGAGAGAGACTTCAACCGTCGCTTAAACCCGATTCCGATGCGTCGCTGCCTGAATCAAGGGAGATGCCTGCCGATGAGGATGATGCAACAGCCATTGCGACGCCGGCCGACTTTACACCCCCTCCCAAGGATCAGGTTGCACCCCAACCCCAAGACAGCTCGAAACATCTGGCTGGACGCTACGAGATTCAAAATGTTTTGGGCGCAGGCGGATTTGGTCTGACCTATCTAGCACAAGATACTCAGCGACCTGGTACACCGACTTGTGTGGTCAAGCATTTGAAACCCGCTCGCCGTGATGAAAAATTTTTAGGTGTTGCCAGACGATTGTTTGAAACGGAGGCCGAAATTTTAGAGAAGTTAGGGAAACATCCTCAAATTCCTCAGTTACTGGCTTATTTTGAACAAAACCAAGAGTTTTACTTAGTTCAAGAATATGTTGAAGGTCATCCTCTAAGTGATGAATTACCAGTGGATAAAAAACTTCCCGAAGTGCAAGTTTTTACATTTCTGAAAGAGACGTTAGAAATTCTGGTTTTTATCCATGAACACAAAGTCATTCATCGGGATATCAAGCCCAGCAATATCATGCGCCGTGAGTCCGACAATCGACTGTTCTTGATTGATTTTGGCGCGGTCAAGCAGATTCGACCCCAAGAGCCAACGGAGCAAGAAAATTACACGGTTGCAATTGGTACTCGTGGCTATGCTCCAGCCGAGCAATATGCTGGACACCCAACACTGAGCAGTGATATTTACGCGTTAGGAATGATTGGCATTCAAGCCCTGACAGGCATTCCGCCCTATCAACTGGGGCATTCCGAATCCGGGGATGTCATCTGGCGGCATTTAGTGACAGTCCGGGAAGAATTTGCCGTCATTTTAGAGAAGATGGTGCGTTATCATTTCGCTGCAAGATACCAATCAGCCGCTGAGGTATTGGACGACTTGCAGCGAATCATGAGTTGAAAGTTGAAAGGATCAACCTTCAACCTTCAACTTTTAACCCGGCTACGCCCAGAGGACTAAACCTGGCTCATAGGGGCTAGAAAGATAGTCATGTTTAGGCAACACGCGCAGGGACAAACCCTGTAATCCACTCGCACCGTAAACCACATCACCCGTATAAATACTACAGTGGTTTTCGTCAGTGCCTTGGTAATCCATCACGACCGGTAGACCATTCATAATTTGCCCATCGGCGTTGACGGCTCCTTGATAGAGTTCCACTTGCACATCATCAGCACTCAGTCCTGCTAGATTGATGCGGGTTTTGACGGCAACGGATTGGTTGACCATCAAATCGGCGGGGGCGGCAATATCAACATCTTCAATTTTGATGTCGTACCAGCCTTCAAAGAGCTGCCGCTTCCAATTCGCGAGTTCTTTCGCTGGCTTGTAGTTGTCGCTGGTCATGGCAAAACAGCGATTACTGGCTGGGAAATAGCCGTTGA
The DNA here is from genome assembly GCA_036704025.1 of Stenomitos sp. Classification (GTDB taxonomy): domain Bacteria; phylum Cyanobacteriota; class Cyanobacteriia; order Cyanobacteriales; family Coleofasciculaceae; genus Allocoleopsis. The sequence continues at coordinate 9,472 of DATNQL010000609.1, read as the reverse complement.
TGGCGTAATCCCGCAGCATCCGTGCCGTATTGAACACCGGAGTATTAAAGCGGATGGCGTCTTTCATTTTTGCGACCCACCCTCTGGGAATTCCCTCGCTGTCACGATTGTAGAACAAGGGGACAACCTCCTCCTCGAACAATTCGTAGAGCGCATTGGCTTCAACCTGATCTTCGTATTCTGGGTCATCATAGGTTTCCCCATGACCAATGGGCCAGCCGGTGCGGACATAATCCGCTTCGTCCCACCATCCATCAAGAATGCTGAGATTGGGCAGACCATTCATCGCTCCCTTCATCCCAGAAGTTCCAGAGGCTTCACGGGGGCGACGGGGCGTGTTTAACCAGACATCACAACCGGCTACCATCATTCGTGCCAAATAAATGTCGTAGTCAGGGACAAAGACTACATGATCCCCAATCCCCGCTTCACGAATCTGATGGATGATTTGGCGGATTAATTCTTTCCCTGGCATGTCCTTGGGATGGGCTTTACCGGCAATGACAAATTGGACTTGCCGATCCTTGTTCGCCCTCATGATTTTCTTGATCCGCTCCATGTCGCGCATGAATAGGTTGGCTCGCTTGTAGGTGGCAAACCGACGGGCAAAGCCAATCGTTAACACGCTGGGGTCGAGGATTTCGTGGACTTGAGCCAGTTCGGTTGGGGGTGCCCCGCGATCGCGTAAATGCTTGAGTACCCGCTCCCGCACATACACAACCAGTTCTGAGCGACAACGCTCGTGATTACGCCACAACTCCTCATCAGGAATGGAGCTCACCCGCTCCCATAACGGGTCATCTGCGCCTTTATCCGACCAGCTTGGCCCCAGGTAGCGGTCATACAGTTCCTGCGTCGGCTTCGCCACAACGCTGCGAGCATGTACCCCGTTGGTAATTGATGTAATCGGCACTTCGGGCAGTGGCAGGTTCGGCCATAGCCCTTGGAACATCACTCGTGATACTTCTCCATGCAGCGCGCTCACCCCATTGGTATAGCTGGCTGTCTTCAGCGCTAATGCCGCCATGCTAAAGGGGGATGCCAGATCTGCTGGGTTTTCCCGTCCTAAACCCAGAAATTCCTCTCTCGATAAGCCGAAAATGTTGGCATAGTGACCCACATAGTACATGGCCTTATCCGGGGGAAACAGGTCAAACCCAGCCGAGACCGGTGTATGAGTCGTGAAAATTTGCGTTGATTGGGCCACCTGCTTCGCTTCATGGAAGCTCAGCCCTTCTTCCTGCATCAGCTTACGAATGCGCTCTAGAATCAAAAAGGCCGAGTGGCCTTCGTTGAGATGATAGACCGTCGGTTTGTATCCCAAGGCTTGTAGGGCACGCATACCCCCAATCCCTAACATCATCTCCTGGTGAATCCGCATATCCAGGTCACCGCCATACAACTCATCGGTGATGTCGTGGTCGTAGGGATTGTTCGGTTCAATATTCGTATCCAGCAGGTACAAGGGCACAGTTCCCACCTGTACACGCCAGACACGGGCATAGACAGTACGACCTGGATAGTCTACTTCGATTCGCAGCTCTGAACCATCGGTATTCCGCTCGAGGTGGAGCGGCATATTGTAGAAATCGTTGATCGGATAGCGTTCCTGCTGCCAACCATCGGCGTTAAGGTACTGAGCAAAATAGCCTTCTTGATAAAGCAAACCGACCGCTACCAACGGTAAACCCAGGTCAGAGGCTGACTTGAGGTGATCTCCCGCCAGGACACCCAAGCCACCGGAGTAGATGGGTAGACAATCGGTCAGACCATACTCAGCACAGAAGTAGGCATAGCATTCACTCTTCTCTCCTTTGTCGCGATGTTTGCGGTACCATGTCCGCTCTTTGAGGTAGTCGTCTAGCTGTCGAGAGGCTCGTTCCATTTGAGCTAGAAAGCCTTCATCTTCCGCCACTTCCTGAAGCCGCGCTTGGCTGATGGTGCCCAGCATCAAGACAGGGTTGTGGCGGCTGGACTCCCACAAATCGCGGTCTAAACGTCGGAATAAATCTTTGGTCTCGACATTCCAATCCCAATGGAGGTTGTAAGCCAGCTTACGTAAGGGTTCCAGCGGCTTGGGTAGGGAAGGAGAGACGTTAAACGTGCGAATTGGCTGCATAAAGCGACAAAGTTCCAAGTCTTACTCGGATCATATTGTGTACTTACTTGTGCTGAAATTGAGAGACTTTAATACTCTTTTTGTCAACAAATGCTCATGAAGCGGTTTTTCGGGGTGGGCGATTGGCATGAGAGCCAGTGTGGAACACCCTATTTGTGTCCCTATATCCCCAAGTTGACTTCCTTGCCAACCCTTTTATCCCGCCGTTTCTGACTACATTAGGACTTACCGACTTGCTCCTCCTGCACCCTCAGGTTTGAGGGTTAGAGGGGCTACTCTGCCGATTTTGCGTAAGTTCTGTACTGGCTGGAACGCAACACAACGCAGAGGCGTCATAGATGAGCAAAGCCCAGCTAATACAGTCCTAGACGGCTGGAGCGCGACAGCGTTTCCTTGAATCCAAGCCAAAAAAGGAAGCCACCTTTGGGTATGATTAAGAAAGTTATAGCGTTTTGTAACGCTGAATTCATTCTGCTGTTCATACTCTCTGGGAGATATCAATATGGTGACCCTCAAAATTGTGGTCTATATCGTTGTTAGTATCTTCGTGGCTCTGTTTGTGTTTGGCTTTTTGTCAAACGATCCGGCTCGTAACCCCAATCGACAGGATTTGGAGTAATTTACTCCAACGCTTAAGCGTAGCATGGTACTCTGGATGGCTGCGGCACCGATGGTGCTGGCTGTCTAGTCGGCCTCGATAAGCTTATCGCTTCATCCCCCAGTCTGAAAGGGCGAGGCGTGCCTTGCCCTGGCAGTATTCAGGGCGGTGGACGCTCACGTTTCGGAGCCGTCCCTTCGACTCTTATTGTTGAAAGATGCCCCAACCCGTTCAACCGCCTGAAACCCCTGCAATTATCCAACCCATAACGACTCACAATGCCGTTTATCTCGAACAATCGTCCAGTGAGGCACCGGGCGACCGACTGAGTCGTTCGCTGGCTAGCGGGACAATCCCTACACCCACCCCACCAGAGACGTTTGCGCCTGAATCGTCTCCTCTGAGGGCTTATAAAAGCGCCGCCTTACTGGGTCCGCCTATTTCGGTTGGATATTCCAGGTCATCCCCTGAGGCTCCATTGCTCGGTGCAACTGTACAGCAGGAAAGCGATCGCTCCCAGAGTCTCTCACGTTCCGCCGTGCTCTCTCCCTCACCCGTTTTAGTGAGTCAAGGGAAAACGCTTCAAACCCCTGTGTCCGCCAAACCCTCAGCCTCCGATGCCTTGAGCATAACGCTGGGAACAGAAAACGTGAAGCGTCTAGTGACTCAAGAACGTGGGGGCGAAGTGAGAGAATTTGAGTTTAGTGTTCCTAATCCAGAGACTCAACCCTCACAGCAGGAAAAAGTCGCACCCACACCTAATGCGGACGAGGTAAACCCTCAACCCGCTCCCACACCAGTACCAACGCCAAATGTACCCAATAATTCCTTCGGTGTGGGAGGTGTGATTGAGTTAACGGCAGACCGCCAAGAATACGACGATCAGCGAAAAGTAATTACAGCACAAGGCAATGTTGTGTTGCGGTTTCGGGAAGCCTTACTCAATGCTGATCGCGTTGAAGTCAATTTACCCAATCGGATTATCGTGGCTCAAGGCAATGTCGCCCTGACACGAGGACAGCAGGTGTTACGGGGCCAACGTTTTGAGTATTACTTTGTCCAAGATAGTGGTGTGATTTTGAATGCCAGTGGTGAGTTATATTCACCCACCGCCGGGACTGATCTTTCCTTCACGCCAACACCGGGGAGTACTGTCCCACCCCCCCAGCGACCATTAAGCGATCGCATCACCAGTGATCAACCCTTACAGGGGATCAGTAACCCCGGAGGTTATTCCTTTGTGGTGGGTGGTGGGAGTTCAGCCCAAAATTTGTCTGTCCCGCCATCAGGGGGAACGATTAATCGCTTTCGCTATCAAGCTGAACGGGTGGATTTTGAAGGCTCAAACGCGATCGCTCGGAACGTGCGGATTACCAACGATCCCTTTTCACCGCCAGAGTTAGAGGTTCGCGCCGATACCGCTCGATTTACACGGTTAGAACCGTTGGTGGATGAAGTCGTCGCTTCTCGACCCCGCCTGGTTTTCGACCAAGGCTTTGAGCTACCCTTGTTACGCAATCGCATCACCATTGACCGCCGTCCACGGGAACCGGCTCTGCTCAACTTTGGCTATGACGGAAATGATCGGGGTGGTTTGTTTGTGGAGCGCTCCTTTGAGGTTCTCAATACACCCAACCTGCGCTTTAGTGTCACACCCCAGTACTTTCTCCAGCGAGCCATCTTTGAGGAAGGCGTGATTGACCCATCGGTCTTTGGGGTCAGGGCGAGGCTGGATGGGACTCTTGGACCACGAACAACACTCACTGGGCGTGCGGTTCTGACTACATTCGATCCTACCGACTTTGAAGAAAATTTTCGTGGCAGTTTACGACTTCAGCAGATCATTGGCACCACTCTCCCTCATACCCTCAACCTGGAGTCTAGCTATCGCGATCGCCTGTTTAACGGCTCCCTGGGTTTCCAAACGGTTCGGAGTAGCATCGGTGCTGTGATTACATCCCCTGTGATTCCCTTAGGAAAGACAGGTATCTACCTCACTTATCAGGCCGGTGCTCAATATATCAACGCCGATACGGATCGATTAGACTTACTTGAACCGGATCGCACCAATAATCGGATTAGTCTGGGGCGTTATCAAGGCAGTTTTTCTTTAAGTAAGGGGTTTTTACTGTGGCAAGGTCAAGCTTTACCGCCAACTCCCACAGAAGGGTTACGCTATACTCCAACCCCCGTGGTTCCTTACTTATCCCTCAATACCTCGATGACTGGTGTTGCGAGTCTCTACAGTAACGGAGATACTCAACAATCCCTCAGTGGCACTATTGGACTGGTCGGGCAACTGGGTCATTTCTCTCGTCCTTATCTAGACTACACCGGTTTTAATATCGGCTATACACAGGTAGCCCTGGGGAACAAATCACCCTTCCTATTCGACCGTGTGGCGGATACTAAAGTGCTTTCTGCTGGAATCACTCAGCAAGTATACGGTCCGTTTCGGGTTGGGTTTCAGACCTATCTTAATTTAGATACGGGTAAGGAGATCAGTACGGACTACTTGTTGGAATATAGCCGTCGTACCTATAATATCCTCTTGCGCTTCAACCCAGTTCAGCAACTCGGTTCCATCAGTTTACGGATTAACGATTTTAATTGGATTGGTAATCCACAACCATTTGACGGCTCTAATGTGATACAGGGCGTGACTCGGTAACTTAGAGTTATGAGTACTTCACCAGAGGGGTAAGTCCTGAGCGTGAAGGGTCAGTTTCTCCCGGTTCAACGAAGTAACCGGGAGCTGGCGAAGACAAAGTCATGAAGGAACAAAAGGTTGGATGGCTTTATGAAAGTTCAAATTGGGTTTGGGTGTTTGGGTTTCACCAGTCAAACCCCATTTCATCGCTTGATGGATCAACCTTTAGGCTTCATCCTTCAACCTTTATTTACAAGGGAGAACCGTTTGCTCGTCTAGGCATGATGGGGTTTTCCACAGCATCTCGATACTGTTCAACTTCGGGGGAATAAGCAATCGGCAGAACCGCTTCAACATTTTCGTGCGGACGAGGAATGATCACCCAAGACTCTAGCGCACCACCGTAAACTCTTTCTACAGCCGCAATTCCAGCGTCCATAGCGGTTTTCACCTCCGAAACATCCCCGCGAATATTCACTGTAAAGCGAGCGCTCCCTACTCGGATATATCCCACTAAGGTTACTCTACCGGCTTTAACCATTGCATCTGCTGCGGCGAGTACAGCAGGAAAGCCCTTCGTTTCAATGGACCCAACTGCGACTGTTGACATTGCCAATCTCCTGAATCTGTTGAATTATATGAAGCCAAGAAATTATTGTACGAATGTTCCTTACCCCTTCTGGTGGAAATGACGATTGATTTTAGTCTTCCCCTCCAAACGGGTTGAGCTTGGCAACCCCTGAATGCGACAACTTGTCGTTTGACAGCGCCAAAGCGCATTCTGCAAAATTGACTTGGCTGAAATCTAAGAGAAATCCCTTCAATCCTGAATTGGTTTTCAGGTCATCGTTTCTTTCTCGGCTATGCTCGTTTCTACTGCATTGTAGAGGTTTTATGCTCCGTCTCACTCCAGGAACCAACTTGGGATTACTTTTCATTTGGGCTGTAATGGCTTTTCCTGCTGCCGCTCATACTGTTGGCATTTCGGGTGATGTAGCCGCAACTTTTCACATTACACCGAATCATAATCCTAAAGCTGGAAAATCGACTCAAGCTTGGTTTGCGCTGACTCGTAAAGGAGGACAGCCAATTCCTTTATCACAGTGTAACTGTCAGTTATTGGTCTACTCTAAGCCCCGCTCTCAAAAGGCACGACCCCTCTTGACACCCCCGTTAAGAGCCATTTCAGCCGAACAGTATCGAGGGATACCAGGAGCAGATATCGTATTCCCCACGGTTGGAGCTTACGAACTCGAACTCAAAGGCACGGCGAAGTCAGGGGCACGGTTCAGACCGTTTACCCTGAACTATACCGTTAATGTTGGCTCTTGACGGGGAAGAACAGGGACGGCATTCTGTTCTCCTGAACGCCTGAGGTACAATCCCTGCGGCAATACTTCATCGAGTACAGCGGGGAGAATTGTAAATTTTTTATGCGTCTCGTAAAGATTTATGACAGATTTTTGAGAGCATTTATGCTTATTTCTGTTAAATTTAAAGTTAATAAGTAAACAAAGGTTATCATTTTCATGCCATTTACTAAAGAAGAAGGCGGCCTGATCAATAATTTTGCCCCAGAGACCAAGACTTACTTGGCAGAGCCTCCGACAGGCGCTCAAAAACGCAATTACATTTTATTGGGTATGGCAGCGCTGGTACTGGTTGGGGGATTAGTGTTTGTCGCTTACTCAGCCTCTGGTGTGAACTAGCCCCCGCCAGACAACGGTACGATGAGTACCCGCCAAGCCAATTACTTCATCCGATTCGCCCTTGAGCGCATCTAACGGTAGGTAGAGACTGGTGCAAGTCAAGTGTTACCTAGCTCTTGTATGGTTTTAATCACATCCATCGCACTTTGGTAATTCTCTGTCCTACCGTTCTGTTGGAAAAATTGAGCCGCTTTTTTTAAGTCGGCGATCGCCTCTTGATAGTTTTTCAGGTTGAAGCGAGAGAGTCCTCGATTGTAATAGGCTTCAGCAAATTCGGGTTGAATCCGAATCGCTTGGGAGTAATCTTGAATAGCGGCTTGATGCTGATTCAGTCGATTACGGGTTAAGCCTCGGTTGTAATAGGCTCTGGCACTGTTGGGATTAAGCGAGAGCGCTTTCTCATAATCAGCCAAGGCGGCATCATGATTCCCGAGTTCATCGTGAGCATTCCCTCGACTGACGTAAGCGTTGTCACTGCTCTGATTCAGTTCAATGGCTTTTGTGGCGTCAGCAATCGATTGTTGGTAATTTTTCAACACAAAGTAGGTATAGCCTCGATTGCTATAGGCTTGAGCAAATTTTGGATTCAACCGAATCGCTTCGGTGTAGTCTGTGATGGCCTTGTCATAACTCCCTAGCGTGTGATAGGCGTATCCCCGATTATAATAAGTATCCGCATCTTGGGGGTCGAGTTGCAACGCCTGGTTAAAATCCGCGATCGCTCCCTGATAATTCCCCGCATTGAGTTTATCAACGCCTCGGTTATACAACTCCACAGCACTCATCCCTTGCTGCTGCTGGGCGGCAATCAGCCCTTGAGCAGGGGGAAGCTGGGCAACAATGGCTTGAGGGAATCCAATCAGTATGGTGGTAAATCCCAAAAGAATAAGTGTTCGATCAGTCTGGTTCATAGTTTCCTCTAAAGCAGCATTCTTTCTCAAGTCGTTAGCTCAAGTTTTGGGTGAACGCCGTTAAAACTCTCAACTCATGCCAAGTAGTTCCTACAGATCTAAGCTTTAAGAACGGATTAAGACTCTTGTACTGAATATAATAGACCGTCAGAAAACACTATTTTTCTCGAATAACTTAACCCAAGCTTTGTCCCCTAAAGATGAGAAAATAAAGCAGCAGGATTCAACGGAGAGAAAGATGCTCAAAGCAATTGCCGCACTACTGCTGCTGGTGCTGAGCTTGGGTTTACACGGATGCACGACCGGTATCAGTGGATTGAAAAGCTATGTCGATAGCATGGATGGCTATGAGTTTCTTTATCCTAATGGTTGGGTACCCGTTCAAGTGACTACCGGGCCGGATATTGTGTTCCGCGATTTAGTTGAGCGGACAGAAAATGTTAGCGTCATCTTCAGCGAAGTGCCAAAAGGGAAAACCTTGCAAGATTTGGGAACACCTGGAGAAGTGGGATATCAGTTGCAAAAAAATGCGATCGCGCCTCCAAATTCGGGACGCCAAGCGGAATTGGTGAATGCCGAAGCGCGTGAGTCTGGGGATAAAACTTATTACCTTCTGGAATATAATGTCAAGCTTCCCAACCAAGAACGTCACAACCTTGCCAGTGTGGCTGTGAGTCGTGGCAAACTCTACACCTTTAATGCTTCAACAACGGAACAACGTTGGAATAAGATGCGGGATGTGCTTGAGCAAGTCGTTAAGTCTTTTTCTGTGTATTAAAGCTCTAAGAAGCTAACTCAAGTATTGCTCGCACTTGACGGGGTGGGGAATAACAAAGTTTGAGCCTATTCCCTATCCCCATTCAGTTTAGTTTTAAACGTAGAATTGGTCTGAACATCAAGGTTTAAACAGCCAATGTTGAGCAGGGAATAACAAGGGCGAATTCAGATTCGTCTGAGTCTTGCAGAAAAAATTAAAGCGAAATTGATCAGAATTCGCCCAGTGAAATCAGTGGGTGGGAATCATTAAACTAAAGATAGTTCAGAGCGAATAGTCCCCACAAGAGGCTGGCACCCCAATGAAAAATTGGCATGGATTGAGGTGTACTAACGGAAGCGCTCTGACACCAAGTGTCCTCAATTTTTGGAGATTATGGGTATCCCAACCTTTGTATTAGCCTCCGCTTCTCCTGCTCGCAGACGATTGTTACAAAATGCTGGGATTGAACCAGTGATTTGCCCAAGTGACTTTGATGAATCACAAGTTCAATTCAGCGAACCCCTGCCGTTGGTGGAGACTTTGGCATTAAAAAAAGCCGAGACGGTTGCAGGTCAATTTAACGACGCCCTAATCTTGGGATGTGATTCGGTATTGAGCGTCAGGGGCGAAATTCATGGAAAACCCGCTCATCCCGAAGAAGCGATCACCCGTTGGCAGCAGATGCGAGGGACGATGGGCGTACTGTATACGGGTCATGCCTTGATTGA
>DATNQL010000608.1:0-5458 GCA_036704025.1 Stenomitos sp. | reverse complement strand
TCAGTCGCCGGGGCTGTGATCGAGCCGTGGAGGAAATGGGGGATTTTTCCCTGGTCAATGAACAGGAAACCGCCCAACTCAAGGAGAAAATTGACGAATTTTTAAGTCGGAATCCAGAGGCCGGTCGGGCTGGACAAGTGGAACCCCTTTACCGAGGCATTGCGGCTCATCACGCCGGAATTTTACCCGCTTGGAAGGGATTGGTGGAAGAACTGTTCCAAATGGGTTTGATTAAAGTCGTATTTGCCACGGAAACGCTGGCGGCAGGGATTAATATGCCGGCTCGCACCACGGTGATTTCGACCCTTTCCAAACGGACTGACCGGGGACACCGCTTGCTGACGGCTTCAGAATTCTTACAGATGGCGGGTCGTGCCGGACGGCGAGGCATGGATGCGATCGGCTATGTGGTCACTTTACAGACGCCCTTTGAAGGAGCCAAAGAAGCGGCTTACCTCGCAACGGCGGGTGCGGACCCCCTGGTGAGCCAGTTCTCACCCACTTATGGTATGGTGCTGAATTTGCTGCAAACTCACTCGGTGAGTGAAGCCAAAGATTTGGTGGAACGCAGCTTTGCCCAGTACTTGGCGACGCTTTATTTGCGACCTCAGCAACAAGCCATTACCGAGTTGACCACAGAACTGACGAAACTGGATATTCAACTCGCCCCCATCGAAGTCAAACAGTTGGAAAGGTATGAAAAACTCAGTGAACGCCTCAAAGAAGAACGCCGCTTGCTGAAAGTGCTGGAAAATCAGGCCGAAGCGGTACGTGCTCAGGAAATTACCCAGGTTCTGAAAGATGCACCACCCGGAACCATTCTCTATCTCAAAGGCAAGCATGTTAAGGTCTCTTCACCCGTGCCAACGGTTTTGGTCACCAAGGAAAAAGGGAGTGGTCATTCGCCTAATTTTGTCTGCTTAAGCACCCAAAATCGCTGGTATGTGGCAACAACGGCGGACGTGGTTGATATGTTTGCTGAAGATGAGATGGGATATGTCGAGTATGTCCCTGTACCCAAAGAACTCATGCTCCGGCCCGGTCAAGTCAGGCGCGGCACAGAGGAGACAGAAGCGATCGCAGAGCACCTGCAAAGGAGTATTGGGCATCACACGCCATCGGCTGACATCGCCTCTTTTGCGCCTGAAGTGTTCACTCAATCTAAAGTTGTGGAGGCGGTTAAAGACCAACTCGACAATCATCCTTTGCATTACTGGGGTAATCCCGGTAATTTGATCAAACGTCACAAACGTCGATTAGCATTGCAAGAAGAAATTCATCAGCATCAAGCTCAGTATCGAGAAAACCAAGCTCACCACTGGCAGGAATTTCTGAACTTGATTGAGGTACTCAGAGCGTTTGGTTGCTTGGACAACGTCACACCCACCCCTCTGGGAAAAGCCACCGCTGCCATTCGGGGAGATAATGAATTATGGCTAGGACTGGCGTTGATGTCGGGGGAATTTGATCACTTAGACCCCCACCACCTGGCAGGCGCGATGTGTGCTCTGGTGACCGAAACCCCTCGCCCCGATAGCTGGACGAACTACTTACCCCCTGAACCCGCGATCGAAGCATTGCTTCATTTGAAAGGAACACGGCAGAGTCTGCTGAAATTGCAGTATCGCTATGACATTATGTGGCCGATTTGGCCGGAATATAAATTCCTCGATAAGATCGTCGGCGGATTAATGGGTTTGGTAGAGCAGTGGGCTTTAGGTATCTCCTGGACTGAGCTGTGTGCCAACACTAGCTTAGATGAAGGGGATGTGGTGCGGATTTTGCGCCGGACGGTGGATATTCTGTCCCAAATTCCCCATGTGCCGGCTGTACCCCATTCATTGAGAGCCAATGCCATTCGAGCCATCCAGTTACTTGACCGCTTCCCCGTCAACGAAGTGGTGGATTAACGTTTCTGTGCTCCCAATCCCCAGATCCAATTCCTGCTCCAAGGTTAGAAGTTCTACACTTAGAATTTCTTAACATGCCCTTGGGTCATCGCGTCATGCGCCAAAGGGATGCTGATTCTTGGTGAGCAATGAAGGAGTACAGGTGAGGAGTTATTGGGGTTTTAATCAGACAAGGCGTTTATCTACACCGCGACTGAAACGGCTGTTTTCCAGACAGGGCAACCGAACAAATCCAGGCATTTCCTGGAAGGCCATTTTAGTTGGCAGCGTCATCGCCACGTTGTTCCCTTCCGGGGTGCTGCCATCCGCCGTGTGGGCAGAAACGGCGAAACTGGGAGTGGTCAAAAGCTCCGATAATGAAGGGTATTGGTCAGAAATTACCACCCGCTTACAAGCTACAGGGGTTGATTACTGCATCATTGATTTTTCCCAAGTCCAACAAGTATCGGATTTGGGCAGCCCGAAATTACTGTTTTTACCCAATATTGAGCGGCTCGAAGCCCCACAGTTAACAGCACTCCAAGAATGGATGCGCCAAGGCGGTCGAGTGATTGTCAGCGGGCCGGCCGGTACTCTTTCTCAACCGGAAATCCGCAATCGGTTGCGGACGCTTTTGGGTGCTTACTGGGGGTTTGATCTCAAACAACCCTCTGGGTTGAAACCGGTGAGAACGGCTCAACAGACATGGGTACCCTCATCTGACTCTACAGGCAATATTCGGGGAGGTGTCATCATTCCCAGGGGGTTAACCTCTTCTACCGCTGCTGTATGGAGTCAGAGGGACAACTCACCCGCTGTGGTGAGCAACAACCAATCGATCTTTTTGGGCTGGCGCTGGGGTGTCGATGTCATGGTACCTCCAGCCGTGGATACAGCTTGGTTACAAGCCGCTCTCCGTCGGTATGATATACCTCCCACTCCATCACCAGGAACATCAACCCCATCTCAACCCTATTGTGTGCCGTCCCAAGCCTCAGCCACCCAGCGCCCCTTAACATCTCTACCGAGTCGTAATCGACCGAATCCAGCAACAGTTACACCACGCAACACCTCCGCAAGCGATAATACGCCGACGAGGATTGCTGAAGTTGACCCGGATTTTGGGGTGGCACCCGCACAAGTCTTACCCAACAGTAAAGGCCCGCTTACCGCAGCGCAAGTCAGTGCGATGAGTCAGGAGTTGCAAAATCTGATCGGTCGGGTGGAGAGTGCCCTCCTTACGGCTAATGCTACGAACAGTAATGTGAATTTACCGACCAGTGCGGCGATTGAGCAATTTCTCCGAGCGGGTGCCAAAGGGGATTCTAGACCCGAAGACAGCCAAACTCCTGACCCCACGATGGGCAGTAACCCAACGATTCGAGCTGTTGTTCAGGCAAGGATGGGGCTGCAAAACTTCCTCAATGCCATAGCACAAAATGACTATGATGGGGCAAGACAGCATTGGTTCCAAGCCCGACGTACCCTCTGGGATAATTACCCCATCGATCGCAATCTGACTCAGCCAGAGATTCGGGCGATTTGGTTAGACCGGGGAACCATTGTCCGCGCTAAATCAGAGCAGGATTTAGCCAACGTTTTCGATCAACTGGCGGCAGCAGGGTTTAATACCGTGTTCTTTGAAACCGTTAATGCCAGTTATCCCATTTATCCGAGTCGTGTTGCACCCGAACAAAACCCCTTAGTTAAAGGTTGGGACCCCCTAGCGGCTGCCGTGAAGTTAGCCCATCAACGAGGGATGGAATTGCACGCTTGGGTTTGGATGTTTGCGGCGGCGAACCAGCGTCACAATACCCTTTTGAACCAACCCGCTACCTATCCAGGGCCGGTCCTCAAGGCTCTTCCCGGCTGGGCGATGTTTGATCAACGAGGGCGTCTGTTCGATCCGAATACGAAAAAGGCGTTCTTAGACCCCGCTAATCCACAAGTGAGGCAATATCTAATTGCACTGTTGGAGGAAATCGTCACTCGCTACGAGGTGGATGGTATTCAACTTGACTACATCCGTTACCCCTTTCAAGACCCCAAAGTGAACCAAACCTTTGGTTATGGCAAGGCGGCACGTCAGCAGTTTAAAGAACTGACGGGTGTTGATCCGATTCAAGTGTCCCCTAATCAGCGGGATTTATGGCAAAAGTGGACTGATTTTCGGGTTCGGCAAATCGACAGTTTTGTCACAACTGTGTCCACCCGCTTGCGAAAACAACGTCCCTCTCTGATTCTTTCTGCCGCTGTCTTTCCCCTACCCCGTCAAGAGCGTTTGCAAAAATTGCAACAAAATTGGGAAGATTGGGCAATTCGAGGGGATATTGATCTTGTGGTTCCCATGACTTATGCCTTAGATACCATGGGTTTAGATAGGCTAGCCCAGCCGGTGCTGATGCAATCGACCCTGAGTTCAACGTTGATGTTACCAGCCATTCGGTTGTTGAATTTACCGACCATCGTCGCTATTGACCAAATGCAACACCTACGAGATTCCTCATCTAGTGGATATGCGCTGTTTGCGGTTGAAAATCTCGATCAGAATCTCCAGAATGTGTTCCGTCGGACTCAGAGTGGGGGGGAGAATGTCCGCTCTACTCCTCCCTCTCCTATCCCTTACCGTCAGCCTTTTCCCGCCGCCGCCGCTCGTTATCAGGCTCTGCAACGGGAATGGAGTTTTCTGTTGGCGAATCATCAATTGTTACTGCCAGAGCCAGTGCTTTCTGAATGGGGAAAACAAGCTGACATGCTCTCTTCCTTACTCAATCAACTGACTAAAGAGCCATCCACCCAGAATTTATTGTCGGCAAAAGCTTATCTCGTCTCGTTCCGCTCTCAATTTCAGCGATGGATGCAAAGCCAATCAGCGATACAACCTTATCAAGTCCAAGTTTGGGATAACCGTTTAGCAAGTATTGAGCGGTTACTGCGCTATGGGGAACGCACGTTGTCGAAACCAAACTAACTCAAAGAGGGCAGAGGCACCATAGACGCACTTCCTCGTTCATCGAGAAGACGCGGAGACGTAAGTCCCAAGGGTTTGAGACCCCAACTGAATCTTCGATTCAGTCGCTCGAATTCAGACTGTGACACTCACCCCGTCTGAATTCTTTCTCCGCGTCTCCCCCTCTGTGCGTCCCCGCGTCCTTGAATTTAGGACTTACGCCACTACACCCGTTATGGCGGTTATGGCGCGTTACGCTAACATACCCTACAGTCATTCGGCTTTGCGTAAGTCCTGATCGGAGTTTGCCAATGTTTAAGATTTGAAAATTACATCTTCGGATAGAGGTTATTTTGAGGCTTATAAGTAAGCTCGTGAGCTAAGATCAAGGCTCATTGTCAGTTGCTCCGCTGCCTTAGAGCGGAGCTTTCTTTGAGCTGGCGCTACATTGAAGGCGGAGGCAACAGTTTTTACGACATTCATTGAGAATAACGTAAAAGCTTGCGCCCCCCATTCACAGCGCCTCCACCGCCAACAGGTGGATACGTTCCGCCTGAGTAAACTAGTCCAGCATGGCGGAAATAACTATCCAGTTGAGCCAAGGTAAAAAGCTTCCTGT
>DATNQL010000607.1:0-5003 GCA_036704025.1 Stenomitos sp. | reverse complement strand
ATCGCTGTTGCCATAAAGGTTAAGACTTTCTTGCACGGCTCTTGGCGACCATTGACCATTAATCAACCTTCTGTTCTCGTATGAGCTCCGGTCTGCCCTGAAACCTTCTGCCTTTTGCCTTTTGCTATAGGCGTCGGATTGAGATAGGCACTCTCGTACATTCTCCAGTAGATTGAAAAAGGAAAGTAGACATTTTGAGGAAGAAAGATCTGTGCAGTGTCCGAAATGCAAGAAGGTAATGCTATTGGACGGTGTTCTGAGCGAAAATTTGGCTGTCAAGTACTGCCAGGAGTGCAAAGGCACCTGGATTCCCGCCAAGGAATACGAAGCTTGGCAGACTCATCAAATCGGAAATCCCCAGAACTCAGAGGTGCCCTCTGGAACGCTCAATGTGGATTTTGTTCTGTCTCCTTTCGATACAAAAGCGGCTTTGTGTCCAGAGTGTCAGCGCTATCTTTCTCGCGCTAAAGTTAACCTCAAGACGCCGTTTTATGTGGAGCGGTGTATGCAGTGTCGAGGGATTTGGTGCGATTACGGCGAGTGGGATGTTCTAGAGCAACTCGGCTTGCATACCACCATTGAGCAGCTATTTTCTAATGAATGGCAGTCACGAGTTCGAGAGCGACAATTCTTTGATCAAGAGCGTCAAGCTACTATCGACAAACTAGGGAGCGAACTAGCTGCCAGTGTCTTTGAACTCGCTGACGCTTTAGCCCAGCATCCTAATGGAGATTTTGGCGTTGCCTACTTGATGCGGCGAGTCACGGCTAACCGTCAACCCCCTAATGCCAAAACTCAACAATCAGGAGAAGGGATAGGGTGAGAAAATAACTTTCAACTGGCTTTCCGGGCCAACTGAGTAACCTGCAACTCTAGTAACGAATGACGAATAACTAACACAATGAGTGAAGCCCTGTTTTGTGTAGAGAATTTGCGGGTTGCTTATCCCAACAGCCGTTCGGTGAGTATGAATCGCTGGGCGGTCGATGATGTTTCTTTTACCTTGGATGCTGGGGAACGTCTGGGATTGGTGGGAGAATCCGGTTGTGGGAAGTCAACGTTGGGACGGGCAGCCATGCGGTTGCTACCTGCCTCCACCCAAATTGAGGGACGAGTAAGGTTTGCAGGGCAGTCGGTTTTTGATTTGACACCCAAACAGATGCGTCAGTTTCGCGGGGAAGCGGTGGCGTTGGTGTTTCAAGACCCAATGACTCGACTTGACCCCCTCATGACGATTGGGGAACACTGCATCGAAACCTTGAGGGCACACCAACCGCAGTTGAATCGAAGCCAATGTAAGGCAAGGGCACTGGAAACGTTGGATGCGGTGAAGATTCCTGCGAACCGTTGGTCGCAGTATCCCCATGAGTTTAGTGGCGGAATGCGGCAACGGGTGGCGATCGCATTGGCTCTATTGCTCAATCCCAAACTCATTGTGGCAGATGAACCCACCACGTCGCTAGATGTCACGGTTTCGGCGCAGATTTTAAACGAATTAACGCGACTGTGCCAAGAACGACAGATGGCGCTGTTACTGATTTCTCACGACCTGGCGATGGTTGGGGAATATTGCGATCGCATTGCGGTCATGTATAACGGACGGATGGTGGAAACTGGGCCAGTGCGGTCAATTCTCAAGCGACCTGAACACGAGTATACGCGATCGCTCCTAGAAGCCGCACTGCATATTCAAGTGATCGATGATCAAGAGGATCACACCGATGGGGAGCGCGGGCGACCGGAACATGGAGAGCATTCCCCATCCAAAATCGATCCCTCCCAATCCCCCCTGAATCAGGTGGGGCAATCCACAAGCGATACTCCTCTATTGCGGATTAAAAACTTAGAGAAGTATTACACCTTAGAAAGCAACATTATTGAACAACTGCTGTCCAAGGAGAAGGGAAATCGCGTCATTAAAGCGGTCGATGATGTGAACTTCGACTTGTATCCGGGTGAGATTTTCGGCTTGGTAGGAGAATCCGGCTGTGGCAAGAGTACCCTCTCCCGTACTATTTTGCAGTTGATTCGCCCAACCAAAGGCACTGTTGAATTTCAGGGACAAAATTTAGCTCAGATGGATGGGCAATCCTTAAGAGCGATTCGCCGTCAAATTCAAATGGTATTTCAAGACCCTCATGCTTGTCTGAATCCCTTAATGACGGTGGGAGAAAGTATTGCCGATCCCTTATTTATTCATCAACTGGCGACCCCCACAGAGGCGAAAAGGCAGGTGATGCAAATGCTAGAGCGAGTGGGGTTAACCCCTGTAGAGGAGTACTATAATCGCTATCCGGCGGATTTATCCGGGGGACAACAGCAACGAGTGGCGATCGCACGGGCTTTAATTACTCGCCCTAGTCTGTTAATCTGTGATGAGCCAGTGAGTATGCTGGATGCCAGTGTTCAATCCCAGGTGTTGGAGTTGATGCTGGAGTTGAAGCAAGAATTTAACCTCACGTATTTATTCATTACTCACGACCTTTGGTTAGCGAGATTTTTGTGCGATCGCATTGCCGTCATGAATAAGGGTCAAATTGTGGAACTTGGCCCAACTCAGAAACTTTTCACCAACCCTGATCACCCCTACACTCAGACACTCTTAAAATCAGCTCCTCTATTGGCGACACAGCAGCTCTAACTGGGGTAATGGGTAATGGGTAATGGGTAATGTAGAGTTGACTGTTCGGTCTACGTTTCGGTTTCCCGTATTGCTAAAACCTTTGAGGAAAGAATAATGTGTTCCTAATTTCCGTCTCAGTGCGGATGCTCACGGAGGGCAGATTACTGTTCATTGTTCTCTAGATAGAGATTAACCCGACTGATAACAACAGGAGTTTGATAATGCGAATTGCACAAGTTGCGCCATTGTGGGAGCGAGTTCCCCCTCCAGCCTACGGTGGCATTGAACTAGTTGTCGGATTGCTCTCGGATGAACTCGTCAGACGCGGACACGAAGTTACTTTATTTGCCTCTGGGGATTCCATTTCTCTAGCGAAACTTGAATCGATTCACCCCCAAGCCTTGCGTCTCGACCCCACCATCAAAGAATTCGGTATCTACGAGATGCTGCAAATGAGTCGGGTTTACGAGATGGCATCTGAGTTTGATATTATTCACTCCCATATGGGCTGTGCCGCTTTGCCCTATGGAAATCTGGTCAAAACACCTACTGTCCACACGCTACACGGCATTTTTACCCCTGATAATGAGAAGCTGTTCACCCACGCCCGGAAGCAACCCTACATCAGCATTTCCGACGCCCAACGGGAGCCAAGATTAAACCTGAACTACGTGGCAACCGTCCATAATGGGATTGACACGAGCCAATACGACTTTTACCCAGAACCCCAAGACCCCCCGTACTTAGCCTTTGTGGGACGGATTTCTCCGGAGAAAGGGCCACACTTGGCGATCGAAATTGCTAAGCGTTCTGGCTGGCATTTGAAGATGGCGGGTAAAATTGATGCCGTCGATGTGAAATTTTACGAGCAAGAAATCAAGCCTCTGATTGACGGCAAACAGATTGAGTATTTAGGAGAGGCAACTCACGAGCAAAAATGTGCCTTGATGGGAGGCGCTGCCGCAACGCTATTCCCCATTACCTGGCGCGAACCCTTCGGCTTGGTGATGATTGAATCAATGGCAACAGGAACGCCAGTGATTGCTATGAAGATGGGTTCGACACCAGAGGTGATTGCTCACGGTCAAACTGGCTTTTTGTGTGAAACCGTTGAAGAGTGTATAGCGGCAATTGAACCCGCCACTCAGTTGAGCCGTCAGACTTGCCGGGAGCATGTCCTGAAGAACTTCAGTGTGGAACACATGACCGAGGGTTACGAAGCCGTATATCAGCAAATCCTGGCAGAGCGTTTTATCCAAAACGGTCACGTCCACAGTTTAATTCAAGCCTAGGTGGAGCCAAAGGGTATCCACCTTTTTTAGGTTCTTTGTTGAGGGTAGCCGATGGAGCATTCTGTAAAGACCCTTTTCGGCTTTAATCCCTAAGCGGTTACGCCCTTTTCCTCATCAATCTTCTATCCCCCCTGAATTAGGGGGGATTTTGCATTGTTTGCCGTGAATACTATGACCGATACAGCGTGCCCACGTTGTTCAGCCGATTTTTTCAGGTACAAAAATTCAGTTCTGGCTAGAGTAGAGAGAATAGGCTTGTGAGGAATCAAGGGCGAGATGCTGCAAGCGGAACAAATCTTAAATGAGCGTTATCAACTCAAGCGCAAACTCGGACACAATGCAGGGCGTCAAACCTGGCTGGCGGAAGATATTAATGTTTCGCCCCCTGAATTAGTCGTCGTTAAACTGCTGGCTTTTGGGGGTGAAGTGCAGTGGGATGATTTGAAACTCTTTGAGCGAGAAGCTCAAGTCCTCAAACAGCTCAACCATCCCCGGATTCCCAAGTATCGGGACTATTTCCACATTGATGAGCGATCGCTCTGGTTTGGCCTGGTACAAGAATATATCCCTGGCATCTCCCTGAAGGAACAACTGAATCAAGGTAAACGCTTTAGCCAAAAGCAAATTTATAAGATTGCTGTCGATATCCTAAAAATCCTGGAGTTTCTCCACCAACTCAATCCCAGCGTACTGCATCGAGATATCAAACCCAGCAATTTGATCTGGGGTGAAGACGATGAGGTTTACTTGGTAGATTTTGGCGCAGTACAAGATCGAGCAGCCAAAGAGGGAGCGACCTTTACGGTTGTGGGAACCTACGGCTATGCCCCGATGGAACAGTTTGGGGGTAGAGCCATACCCGCCTCTGACCTTTATGCCTTGGGGGCGACGTTAATTCATCTGCTCACGGGGACGGCACCCGGTGACTTGCCCCAACGGAACTTGTGCATTTGTTTTGAAGACCGAGTGAACCTTAATCCTAAGATGATGAACTGGATTAAGAAACTGACTGAACCCGCTCCGGAACAACGTTTCAAAAACGCGACGGAGGCACTCTCTGCGTTGAAATCCAGTAGGGTAATAGACAA
>DATNQL010000606.1:0-12813 GCA_036704025.1 Stenomitos sp. | reverse complement strand
CTAGTGGCTTGTTTGCTCAAGTCAACTCACCAGCCACCGGAGCTGGGGGAAATTTGCTAATTGAAACCGAGCAGTTGATTGTCCGAGAGGGAGGACAGGTATCAGTGGGTACTTTTGGTCAGGGATCTGCGGGGAATCTAGAAGTGATTGCCTCAGATTCGGTGCAAGTGTTAGGACAATCTACGAATGGTATTAGCAGTGGCTTGTTTGCTGACACGCAAGATGTAGGAGATGGGAGAGATTTAAAGATTATCACAGGGCGATTGATTGTCCGAGATGGAGCCGTTGTAGTAGCTGGTACTGGTGAAAATAGCCAAGGAAATGGCGGAAATTTGGAAGTTTTCGCCTCTGAGTCCGTACAATTGAGTGGCTCTGGTAGCGGCTTATATGTTCAAGCTGACCCAGGCTCAAGCGGGAAGGCTGGAAACTTGACGATTAATACCGATACCTTGCTCGTGCAGGATGGAGCACAGGTCAGTGCTGCCACTTTTGGAACAGGAGACGGGGGGAATTTGGAGGTAAATGCCGCCCAATCGGTGCAAGTGATTGGTCGTTCTGCTGATGGTAGGGTTCCCAGCGGCTTATTTGCCCAAGCTGAACAAGGTTCAAGCGGAAAGGCTGGAGACTTGAGGATTAACACCGGCACCTTGCTCGTGCAGGACGGGGCGCAAGTCACGGTGAGCAGTCCCAGTGGGCAGGCAGGCAACATGACCATCAAGGCGAATTCCCTACTCCTCAACCAAGGCAGACTTTTTGCTGAAACTGCCAAGAGCAGCCCAGAAGGCGGAGCGAACATTACGTTAATTGGCTTAGACTTGCTCCGGATGGACAACGAAAGCCTGATTTCTGCTAATGCTTTAGAAGATGCTAATGGTGGCAACGTTACGATTGACTCTACATTTATTGTTGCTACGCCTCCTACAGGTTCAAAAGGGAGCGATATCACGGCTAATGCCGTCCGGGGTAATGGCGGGAGAGTCAACATTACCACTCAAGGACTTTTAGGCATCGAATTTCGACCCCAACTCACACCCAAAAACGATATCACCGTCAGTTCTGAGTTCGGCTTCATCGGGGATTTTCAACTCAACAGTCCCGATGTTGACCCCAGTCGAGGATTAGCGCAGTTGCCCACTAACATAGTCGATGCATCAGAGCAAATTGACCGCCGTTGTACTCCTGCTAGGTCAACCCAAGAACGCAACAGCTTTACAATTACAGGACGAGGTGGCTTACCACCCAGCCCTCACGACCCTCTACAGAGTGAGTCAATCATCACCAATTGGGTGACGCTGGACTCTGACGTTGAAACTAAAACGGCTCCAGTTCCCATAAACCCTAAGAGTTCCACCCCCAAGCCACTGGTGGAAGCTCAGGGGTGGATGCTCAATCAAAAAGGAGATATTGTCCTCACCGCTTCTGCCCTGACAGCCACTCCGCAGGGGGAGTGGTTTCCTGAGGCAGAGTGCAATGATCCTTCTGTTCAGAGTCAATAGTCGGCTTAAAACACGTTCGGCGTCCAGCTACCATGCAGCCCGTAAGGAATGTGATGCTTCAAGTGCAATCGCGCCACTGGCCCTTGATTTAAATCACGACCGTCTAAAATCACAACATCAGACCGATGGCGACTGGAGTCATAGACTACCGTCAGCACCCAACCATCATCTTCCTGATGACTATCAGGACGAGGCACAAAAATTGGCTCACTCACATATCCTTTGGGTGCCGCACTCCAAAGTTGTTGTTCTCCTGTCGTCATATCTAGTTTGAG
This sequence comes from Stenomitos sp., assembly GCA_036704025.1. Classification (GTDB taxonomy): domain Bacteria; phylum Cyanobacteriota; class Cyanobacteriia; order Cyanobacteriales; family Coleofasciculaceae; genus Allocoleopsis. The sequence goes on along the minus strand of DATNQL010000606.1, from coordinate 11,042 downwards.
AATCGCCTGTAGGGGTGCATTTCCTGTGGGATTATGAGCAGCACCGGTAAACAGATAGCGATAGGGGCGTCCAACATGCTGTGGATGGAGGGAGGGAAACTCACAGCAGCGTTCTTCCAACTGCTGACGTTCCACCGTTTGCTCATTTAAGTTGAGTGTAAACCGCCAGAATTGCCCCGGTGTCAGTGCTTCAAAATCCACGTTCCGGAAATCGCTTTCCGGTTCAACTTCCGGTAACTTGTCGTAGCAAATGGAGTCAACGTAAATCTTGCCATCTTGCTCAAACGCATTCGCGTGGTGGAAGACAAAACCCGCTTGCGTTTCCAAAAGCTGCATCGGTGCTTTGCCATCGCGAGGAATCACTACAATTCGGGTAGGCTTATTTGGCTCAAACTTCACGCACTCACCCGCACCCCGCAATCCGACGGCGAAGGGAATCGGATTAAAGCTAACCGCATTTTGAAAGAAGATGCAGTAGTTGGGCGTAATCACAAAGTCATGAATGAACGCAAAGCCAGGAATGCTTCTTGATTGACGCCGCAGAAGTTGACCCGATTGGTCGAACTCGTAGATAACAATGGTGCTAGAAAGACCAGCTTTGATGGCGAAGTTAACCAGGACAGGTTCACCTGCATTGTAACTACAACTAGGGTCAATTCGAGGGTGAGCCGCAAACGATTCACCTTCTTTCAAAAGACCATCTAGGTAGTCTATCCCTATTGTATTAAGCGTCTTCGGGTCTAAGCGATAAGGTTCAGCCGCTTCCCAGAGGGCTAGCAGCTTTCCACCCCAGTAAATCACATTGGTATTGGCAATATTTTTGAGTTTTAAATCAAACGCATTAGCTAACCAACCCCCAGGTTTTTGAGTACCAAAAACGCCGCGATAGAGGATTTTTCCTGCCTGCTGTTCAGCAATAAAACCTTCAGTGCGAACAAAGCGATTGCGGTAGTGAGCACGACCATTATTAAATGCGATCGCACTAATCATCCCATCTCCATCAAAGGGATGATGCAGCCGTTGCCCATTGATATCGAGCAAGCCAGGGCCATTACGAAACAAAGTCCCTTGCAGCGCTGCCGGAATCTCGCCTTCGATGTCATCAATCCAATAGTCATACTCATTGGGTTGGGATTCATAGCCCTTTTTCCAATCATTCCGCTCATAGGGCAAAGCAGAAACAGGAATTGAAAAGTGTTCTTGAGTCGGTACAGTTTGCATATTTCTTATGTAAAAAAGTGTAGAAACTTGTGACTTGAAATATAGAGATGTATTCATATACATCTCTACTCAGTGAAAAAACTTCTATGGAAAACTGAAAAAGCTATTCAGCAGGCTCTTCAACGGGCTGTGAACTCATGCTCTTACTGAGCCGTTTCTCTAAGGGATTACGGATGAATTCAGGTAATAGGTCAGGTAGGAAAGGTTGTTCCGACATAGAACCCGGAGAATGGTGTTCAAACAGCTCTGCTCGTGGCAATGATTTATGATGTTCGGCGGCTTTAATTTCAGCTTGCGGATCAGCAGCCGGTAGCCAACCTAAAAAGGGCAAGGGCAATAAACTGGAAGCATTTGTAATCACAATTAATAGCCACAGCTTGTCAAAGTTACTCTCAGTAACGCCCAGCCAATGGGTGAGTAATGCTCCGAGTTCATGGGACAAAAGTCCTGCCAAGTTAAACACCGACATCAAAAGGGCAAACAAGGTTGCTTCTACACCCTCTGGGCAGAGTCGTGCCGAAAGGACCAAAACGGGCATGAAGGCAATTTGTCCCATCACTGTAAGTATCAGGCTGTCACCCAAGCTGAACCAGTGATCGTCAATCCCCAGAGTACGATTGGTATGGGTCACCAGGAGTAGGGCACTCATCCCTAAAACAGACGAGATGACCGTCGTCCATCCCATCAGGCTGCGGAAGGGAAGGTTCTTGAGAAAGCGTTGGAATAACCAAATGCCAATCAGGGAGGCAACACTCGTCACCAAACGAACACGCCCTAAAAATTCAGGTTGAAACCCTAACTCATTGGTTGTGAAATAGAAAAATGCGGAATCCGCACTGGGTGTAGCTTGCCAGAGAAAGATAAACGCTGTCGGCAACCAAATGGCTTTTTGGGTCACTGCACCCCGCAGTTGCTTGATTTGATTCCAAACCATAGAGGTATCAGGACGGGAACTGACAGATTCTTCCGCAATGAACCAAGCTACGGCTGAAACCAGTAAGGGAAAAGTGGCGGTAATCGCAAAGACGGTTTGATTGCTGAAATGTTGTAGGAGCCATCCACTCAGGTAGGCGGTTATCAATCCGCCGACGGCTGACGCGCCCCAAGTCAGAGATTGGAGGGAACCGGAGTCACTGAGAGATTCTTTCCGCGCCCGTTCGACCACCAACGAGTCTACAATCACATCGCTGATGGCGACAGACAGAGAACTCAGGAGAATGGCACCCGTCGCCGCCCAAGCCGTATTCACCACAGTGGCGAGACTGAGCCAAGCGGCTGTCCCCATCAGTCCCGATAAAATCAGGTAGGGGCGTCTGCGGTAGCCAAACAGGGGCAATCCGTCTGAGAGAAAGCCAAAGAGTGGCTTAATCACCCAAGGTAAAGCGGCAATACCCATCAGTGCTGCTACCTGAGCGGGACTTAATGCCAATTGATCTTTGAGGAAAAAGCTAACCGCCAGACGGGATAAGCCCAGGATACCCTGGACAAAATAGACGATTAAGATGGCAATCAACTCAGATGTGGGTTCGTTGCCAAAAAATACTTTTTCTTTCAAAGATTCTTTGATGGTGTCCAAGCCGGACTGGGAAGCAATCATGAATATTTTTTAAGAATTGTCTCCTTTTCTATCTTATATATACTCTCCCAGCCATTGCGATCGCTAGAAAATCAGATTTTTGTAACATCCAGCCTGTTGCCAGAATCTTCATGAGGCTTGATGACTCTCTCATCAGCCATTCGAGGGGGGAGAATTATTGTTATCTGGGTAGACCAAAACTTAGGGCTATTACAAAACTTAACGAAAAGGCAATCTGGTTGAGGTTGCCACTCGTTCTTGATGGGGGTAACACCCCCTATCCTAAAAATGTAATAATGTGATCAATATTTGACGATTTTGCCGTTTAGCTGGTTCTTGGACTGTCGCTAGTCCTATATCGCTCACGATCAACGGCTTTTGTTCAACCCTCAGGCTCTAAACCTGACGGAGTTTGGGAGTTTTATCCCCTGAAACAATGCCAGATTGATCTGGAGATTAACGGGTACATCAAGGTTGAGGAGAACAACCTCTATTCTCAGGGCATCCATACTCCTTCGCGACTGATTACGCTTTTGGTGGCGGGTTTCAGTGGCATCAGGTCAGGGCTATGAATAGGCTTCTTGGAATTTAGGACATCTATCATCTCATCTATGATCTTCCGCATTGCTCGAACGGTTGGTATCTCCAAACCCGATTGGGTCAGTATAGGCGCTGTCAGCCTAATGCATCGGGGCATGGTAGCATCCTTCTCCATGATGGTCATCATAGCCGCCTTACTAGGAGTAAGACATGTAGGTGGATTACAGCCCTTAGAACTCATCGCCTTTGACCATTTTGTACGCCTACGCTCAAAACCAGCCGCACCAGATCCCCGCATCCTCGTCATCACCATTACAGAGAAAGATATCCGAGATCACAAAAAGTGGCCGTTTTCTGACCAAGCGGTTGCACAATTGTTGCAGAAGCTGCAAGCGATGCAACCCAGTGTCATTGGTTTAGATTTGTATCGCGATATTCCTATCGAACCGGGTCACAATGAACTCGTTGCACAACTCAAGCAACCCAATGTCATTGCTATTCAAAACATCGACAATGTCACGGGCACAGCAGCACCACCCGATGTCCCACCGGAGCAAGTTGGGTTTAATGACTTACCGATTGACCCCGATAAAGTTGTTCGCCGTAATATATTATTTGCTGAAAACGACAACGGTGCCCTGTTCTCTTTTTCGCTGCGTCTCGCACTCACCTATCTGGAACAACAAGGAATATCGCTTCAAGATAGTCCCAGCCATCCCGGTTTGCCTCAGTTGGGAAAGGCTGTATTTGAGCGATTAGAAAAAAATTCAGGGGGATACCAAACCATTGAAGCCGATGGCTATCAAATCTTACTGAACTACCGATCAGCGAACAATATCGTTCAGCAAGTTTCTTGGAACGAAGCGTTATCTGGCTCGCTCGATCCGAGTTGGGTGAAAGGCAAAATTGTGATCATTGGCTCGACAGCACCCAGCCTCAAGGATCGGTTCCCCACTCCTTATAGCCCCGCCCTCAAAGAAAACCACAACATGCCTGGGGTTTTACTTCATACCCAAATGGTTAGCCAAATCCTGGATGCGGCGACGGGAACTCGACCTTTATTCTGGTTCTGGTCAGAAGGGACAGAGATACTCTGGATTGTGGGTTGGAGTGTATTGGGGGGACTCTTGGGGCGGGTGACTTATCATCCCCTACGCTTGAGTCTCTTCTCTGCTCTGGGTTTGGCGGCTTGCACACTCACCTGCTTTTATCTATTCACGAATGCTGGATGGGTGCCGTTAGCCGCTCCTGCTTTGGGATTTATCTTAACCGCCGGTACAGTGGTGAGCTATCGAGCTTATCAAGCCCAGCAAAAGCAACAGATTGTGATGAAGTTGCTGGGACAAAACACGTCACCGCAGATTGCACAAACCCTGTGGCAAGGACGCGATCGCCTGCTCAAGTCTGGTAAGTTACCCGGTATTCGGCTCACGGCAACGATGATGTTTGCTGACATCAAAGACTTCAGTACTATCTCGGAAAGCATGACTCCTGAAGAATTGCTGGAGTGGTTAAATGAGTTTTTGGGTGTGATGACCAAAGAAGTCATCCAGCGTCAGGGCATCATTAACAAGTTTACCGGTGATGGGGTGATGGCAGTGTTTGGTGTGCCCACCTGTCGCTTAGATACCAGAGAAGTGGAAGACGATGCTAGAGCGGCAGTAACTTGTGCTCTTGCGATTAGCGATCGCCTTGAGGAGATGAACCAAAACTGGCAGCGTCAGGGCTTACCGATGATTCAAATGCGGATTGGGATTTTCTCCGGGCCGGTTGTTGCTGGTAGTTTGGGAGGTAAAGACCGTTTGGAATACGGCATCATTGGCGACAGCGTGAATATTGCCTCCCGTCTGGAAAGCTGTGAAAAACATCGCCAACCCACCAACTGTCGCATCCTCATTGGCTACGAAACCTTAGTTTATCTGCGAGAGATGTTTGAGGTGGAGTCCTGGGGGTTGTTAGCGCTCAAAGGGAAACAGCAATTGGTTGATGTTTACCGAGTTGTGGGGTTGAAGCGGAAAAAATCTTCGTCGGTTACGGTTCACGAAAGTCAATCTTAAGATGAATAGCACTGACTTAAGCGATCTCCTGTGGAATTTGCCCCCTAAATCCCCCAATTTTGGGGGACTTTGAACTCTGACTCCCCAGAATTGGGGGTTGGGGGGCGGATCGGATCGTTATTTCAGTATCATCCTGCGGAATATTTAAGTTTTGCAGACCAATCGCAATTATTTGTAATTGTTGTTGCCTATCCAAGTGATTGGATAAGTATTTATACTGTTATCAATGAAACATCTATCTTGAGATAGATTTTTAACTCAGACTGTTGAAGGGTGGGAGGAAGCAAAACAGTCTCAAGCGTATTGACAAAAAAATACTAGGTGGCAACTGGGGGAAGGTAACATGTGGACGACTCAGGGGTATCGTTGTCGCAGCCTCAACAAACAGTCGGTACTGCAACGATGGGTCATTTTTGGTTTAGGATTAACCGGTATCTTGGCCTTATCGAGTCATCCTACCTTTGCTCAAATTACTCCAGATGCCACCCTTGGAACCGAAGGGTCTATTGTTACGCCGAATGTTAATGTTAGAGGGCTTCCAGCAGAGCAAATTGATGGAGGAGCAATCCGAGGGACAAATCTCTTCCACAGTTTTTCGGAGTTTAATGTTGGCAATAATCAGCGCGTGTATTTTGCCAATCCAACGGGGATTGACAATATCCTGACACGGGTAACGGGGGGTAATCTCTCTAATATTTTGGGCACATTGGGTGTTGATGGGAGCGCCAGTTTATTTCTGCTCAATCCCAATGGGATTTTTTTTGGGCCTAATGCCAAGCTAGATATTGCAGGTTCGTTTGTGGCGAGTACGGCGAACGGAGTTGTGTTTGATAATGGCTTTGTCTTCAGCGCCAACAATCCAGAAGCACCACCGTTGTTGACAATTAATGTGCCACTGGGTTTGCAATATGGCAGGAATCAACCGGGAGCGATAACCAATCAAGGTAATTTAGCTGTAGGTTCAGGACAGACTCTCAGCTTATTAGGCAGCACAGTCACTAGTACTGGTTCTCTCACAGCATCCGGGGGAACTGTTCAGGTTTTGGGCGATCGCATTGGCTTGCTAGACAATGCCCTAATTGATGTGTCTTCTGATACCGGGGGCGGCACTGTCTTAATTGGCGGAGACTTCCAAGGCAAAGGCGCAGTACCTAATGCCCTCCGCACCTTTATTGCTCCTAATGTGACGATTAATGCGAATGCCAATATAAGTGGCAATGGCGGTCGGGTGATTGTTTGGGCAGATGAAGTAACTGGATTTTATGGCAATATTACTGCCCGTGGAGGCGGCAACTCCGGTAATGGCGGCTTCGTAGAAGTATCGGGAAAGCAAAACCTGATTTTCCGGGGTAGTGTCGATAACTTAGCTGCCAATGGGAATACAGGTACCTTGCTGCTCGATCCGGTAAACATTACGATAGCGAGTGGCACCGCAGATAGTGCAGCGGATGGCACAAACACCTTTCAAGGCAACAACTCAGGCATTGCTGGTTCAATATTGAGCGCTCCCCTCAGTGCGATTAACGACACGGCACCGACAACTATCTATGAGTCAGAGTTAGAAAGGCTCTCCGGCGAAACCAACATTGTCTTGCAGGCGACTAACAATATTACAGTTAATAACCTAGCTGACAACAGATTGAGCTTTGCGCCGGGTAGGGGAACAATCGCGTTCACCGCAGACGCTGATCGCAACGGGGTGGGTTCCTTTGTTATGCAGGACACCGCAGATACGATCGAAACAAATGGTCGGGATATCTCCATTTCAGGAGCTAGCTTGACCATTGGCGGCATCAATACTTCTGTGAGCAACTCTACCTTAAGAGATGGTGCAGGTCAGCAGCTTGGGACGGCTCAGGTTGTCAGTGCTGAACCTGGAACCCAGCTCAACAGTATTTCTGGCAACCTCTTTAGTGGGGCTGATGTTGACCTTTACCAAATCTATGTCACGGGGGGTTCAACCTTCGCAGCTACTACGGTTGGTGGTACTAATATTGACACTCAATTATTCCTGTTTAATTCCAATGGTCTTGGAGTTTACGCAAACGATGATCTAGGTGGATACTGGCAAGCTACCCTACCACCAGGACAACCTTTAACCCCAACGGCACCAGGCATCTACTATCTAGCAATCAGTAGTTTTAATAACGACCCCGTCAGTAACGGAGGCTCCATCTTTCAAGGATTCCCCCTACAAAGCCCGACTGGAACGGGTGGTGCGTCACCTCTAACGGGTTGGAATAATAATGGCTATGGTAGCGGTGGAAACTACACGATCTTCCTCACCGGAGTTCAAGCGGCTGTTTCTAACTTTATTGAGCCTGCCAAAAGCGGGGCAATTACACTGACTGCAACCAATGGCAGTATTACAGCCAGAAACCTCAATTCTTCCAATAAGCTTCTGGGTGGTGATGGTGGAGCGATTACCCTTAACGCTACTGGTAATATCACAACACTCAATATTAACTCCTCCTCAACCTATGGCAATGGCGGACAAATCAGCATCACCAGTCGTAATGGGGCAATTAACACCAGTGCAGGCTCCATAAATTCTTGGGCAGATTACATCGGTAAAGATGGGGGCAAGATTACCCTGGCTGCTCAAGGAGACATTACCTTAGGTAACATTGACTCTGCTGGTAGCACCATGGGAGCTGGCGGCGATATCACTCTCACCAGTAAGGCTCAAATTTCCGCCGCTAATCGGACACTCATCAGCGATACCTATGGAATAGGCAAAGCTGGCGATATTAGTCTTACAGCCCAGTCAATTGCTCTAACCAATAACGCCGCACTGAGTGCCAGTACCTTTGGAAAGGGGAATGGTGGAAACATATCGCTTAGGGCTGATGATACTGTCTCACTAGTCAATAGTTTGATCTTGAGCCAAGTCGAATCAACAGCAAGCGGAGATGGCGGCAAGATCGAGATGACAGCGCGATCGCTTTTTCTAGCGGATGGCGCTGTCCTGAGTTCTAGCACCTACGGAACGGGGAAAGCAGGCAATTTAACCTTTGTAACAGACAGGTTAACTGTTGAGAGTGGAGCGCAAGTAGGAGCAGTCACGGAGGGTGGGGGTCAAGGAGGAAATTTGACGGTTATCGCGTCTGAATTGGTGGAACTGAGCGGCACGAGCAGCGGCTTATTTACTAGTAATCAATCAGGGACAGGAAACGCTGGAGAGTTGAGGATTGATACGAAGCAGTTAATTGTTAGAGACGGAGCAGGCATCTATGCTTCTACACAAGGCTCAGGTGATGCAGGGAACTTAACCGTAAACGCCTCAGATTTGGTGCAACTGAGTGATACCTCAGCTGATGGGCAGAGCCTTACGGGCTTATTTAGTCAGAGTTCCTCTGCTGGCAATGCTGGAAACTTAACCATTAACACTCGGCAATTGCTAATTCAAGATGGAGCTGTAGCTTCCGTAGGTACGACACAGACTAGCCAAGGTCGCGGGGGAAACTTAACAGTCAATGCGACGGAATCAGTGGAATTGAGTGGTGCTTCAGCAGATCAGGAAAACTTTAGCTCTTTAATTACGGCTGTTCGAGGTTCCCAAGATGCTGGAAACTTGACGATCAATACTGGACGCTTGACACTCCGAGATGGCGGACTCGTCTTGGGTACAACACTAGGGCCAGGGCGCGGTGGCGATGTGACTATTAATGCCTCCGATATCGTGGAAGTGTTGGGAACCTCCCCTGATGATTTTCCCAGTGCCGTATCCAGCGATACCGGAGGAACGGGGCAAGCTGGCGATTTAACCATTAATACCAGGCAGTTAACGATACGGGATGGAGGCCGAGTAGGCGCTTCCACGTTTAACTATGGTGATGCAGGAACATTGACCGTGAATGCGTCCGAGTTGGTGGAACTGAGTGGTACTTCTGGACTAGGGCGTCCCAGCAGCTTATCGACTTCCTCTGGAGTCGAAGGCATTCCAGAAAATCCGTTAATCCGAGAATCTGGTATTCAGAGAGACCCAACAGCAGCGACAGGTCGAGGCGGAGACTTGAAAATTAGCACAGCTCACTTAGTTGTGAGGGATGGTGCAGCTGTCACAGCCGCCACATTGGGTCATGGAGCTGGCGGCAATATTCAGGTGCAAGCCAACTCTCTCGCTTTGACCAATGGCGCACAAGTATCAGCCGCAACTTCGGGTACTGGAAGAGCGGGAGATATTTCTGTGTATCAGGCTGACACGATTGCCCTCAACAATAGCTCCATCTCTACTTCTGTCAACGCTGGTGCTGTGGTGAATGAGACTACCGACAAGCGTAGTGGCAACATTAATCTTCAAACCCGACAACTGTCCTTAACTAATGGTGCTGAAGTTGCCGCCGCTACCTCTGGACAAGGAAATGCCGGAAGTATCCTTGTACAGGACGCTGAGGCTGTCTCCTTAACGAATAGTTCGATTTCTACGGCGGTGAATGCGGGTGCCGTTGGTGAGGGGGGTAAGATTGACTTCCAAACGCGATCGCTTTCTTTAAATAATGGCGCACAAGTCTCGGCAGCTACCTCTGGAACTGGAAGGGCGGGAGATATTTCTGTGTACCAGGCTGACACGATTGCCCTCAACAATAGCTCCATTTCTACTTCTGTCAACGCTGGAGCCGTTGGTGAGGGGGGTAAGATTGACTTCCAAACGCGATCGCTATCTTTAAATAATGGCGCACAAGTCTCCGCCGCGACTTCTGGAACGGGAAGGGCGGGAGATATTTCTGTGTACCAGGCTGACACGATTGCCCTCAATAATAGCTCTATCTCTTCTTCTGTCAACGCTGGAGCTGTTGGTCAGGGGGGTAAAATTGACCTCCAAACGCGATCGCTTTCTCTAAATAATGGTGCACAAGTATCAGCCGCGACTTCTGGAAAAGGCCAAGCGGGTAATATTTCGGTGCGCGACGCTGACGCTGTTTCCCTGACCAATAGCGCCATTTCCACGGCGGTAAATGTTGGTGCTGAGGGTCAAGGGGGTGATATCGATATCCAAACGCGATCGCTGTCTGTACGCGATCAAGCTCGAATCAGTGCCAATACTTCTGGAGAGGGCAAAGCAGGCAGTATCACAGTAACAGGAAATACCCTTGAGGCCACCAACGGCGGACAACTCCTCACCTCTACAGCTAGCGCTCAAGATGCCGGGAATATCAACCTGACTATTCAGGATGACGTGAAGCTCACAGGAGATGGCACGGGTATATTTGCCAACACCACCCCTGGATCTACGGGCAACGGCGGTAGTATTTTTCTGGACACCAGAACCCTCCTCCTGCGAGATGGTGCAGGTATCGCCGTCGGTAGTCAAGGAACAGGAGCAGGCGGTAATATCACCGCTCAATCCAACACAACCACCCTGGATAATCGAGCCTTTATCTCAGCTAAAACAGCAAGTAATACAGGGGGCAACATTACTCTAGGAGTTCAGGACTTATTGCTATTGCGTCGAGGCAGCGAAATCTCAACCACAGCCGGTACGGCACAAGCAGGGGGAGATGGCGGAAATATTACAATTAGCGCTGGCTTCATCCTGGGAATTCCTAGAGAGAATAGCGATATTACGGCTAATGCTTTCACAGGTCGAGGCGGCAATATCAACATCACCACTCAGGGTATCTTTGGACTGCAATTTCGCCCTCGCC
>DATNQL010000605.1:0-10088 GCA_036704025.1 Stenomitos sp. | reverse complement strand
TTTGAGGTGTCGAGGTACTATCAACACGCTGTGCTAAAGTTTCTAATTGTTCAGATAGCTGCGCAATTGCAGCTTGTGATGGTTCAATCGCTTGAGCCTCAGGTCGAGCATTGAACTGTTGGTTCAAGCTCTCGAGTTGACCTTGGATTGTAGAGATGGCTTGCTCCACTCCAGTCAGGTCAACGGTTTGAGGTGTCGAGGTACTATCAACACGCTGTGCTACCGTTTCGACGTACTCAGCTAGTTGTGCGATCGCTCCTTCCAACTGCTCAATCGTTTGGGTTTCAGGTCGAGCATTGAACTGCTGATTCAAGCTCTCGAGTTGACCTTGGATTGTAGAGATGGCTTGCTCCACTCCAGTCAAGTCAACAGATTGAGGTGCCGAGGTACTATCAACACGCTGTGCTACCGTTTCGACGTACTCAGCTAGTTGTGCGATCGCCCCTTCCAACTGCTCAATCGCTTGAGCCTCAGGTCGAGCATTAAACTGTTGGTTCAAGCTCTCGAGTTGACCTTGGATTGTGGCGATCGTTTGTTCCACTCCAGTCAGGTCAACGGTTTGAGGTGTGGAAGTACTATCAACACGCTGTGCTACAGTTTCTAACTGTTCAGACAGTTGTGCAATTGCAGCTTGTGATTGTTCAATTGATTGAGCTTCAGATCGAGCATTGAACTGCTGATTCAAGCTCTCGAGTTGACCTTGGATTGTGGCGATCGTTTGTTCCACTCCAGTCAGGTCAACGGTTTGAGGTGTCGAGGTACTATCAACACGCTGTGCTACCGTTTCGACGTACTCAGCTAGTTGTGCGATCGCCCCTTCCAACTGCTCAATTGTTTGGGTTTCAGGTCGAGCATTGAACTGCTGATTCAAGCTCTCGAGTTGACCTTGGATTGTGGCAATCGTTTGTTCCACTCCAGTCAGGTCAACGGTTTGAGGTGTCGAGGTACTATCAACACGCTGTGCTAAAGTTTCTAATTGTTCAGATAGCTGCGCAATTGCAGCTTGTGATGGTTCAATCGCTTGAGCTTCAGATCGAGCATTGAACTGCTGATTCAAGCTCTCGAGTTGACCTTGGATTGTGGCGATCGTTTGTTCCACTCCAGTCAGGTCAACAGATTGAGGTGCGGAGGTACTATCAAGACGCAGTGTTAACAACTGCTCTGTCAGCCTTGCAATTGCAGTTTCTGATTGTTCAATCGCTTGGAGTTCAGGTCGAGTATTGAACTCCTGCTTGAAGCCTTCTAACTGCTCTTGGAGGTCTGCAACCGTCTGTTCTAAACTACTTAAATCAACGGCTTGGGGTGTGGAGGTACGATCTAGTAGCAGTGTGAGCGCTCTGAGCTGACCTTGGATCGTAGCGATCTCTTGTTCTACTGCACTCTGGTCAGGTGCTGAGGCGGTTGGGAGATGATCCAAACGTTGTGTTACAGCCTCTAACTGCTCATTCAACCGTGCGATCGCAGCTTGTGATTCCTCAATGGCTTGGGCTTCCGGTCGAGTGTTGAACTGTTGGTTGAGGCTATCTAGCTGACGATTGATGTCTAAAATCGCCCATTCTAGCCCACTGATGTCTGCCGGCTGGAGAGTTGGGGCTTGATCTAGACGCTGTGTAATGACTTCGATTTGCTCACCTAGCTGTATGAGCGTCTGTTGGGATTGCTCGAACCCTTGAAGTTCCGGTCGGGAGCTGAATTGCTGGTTGAGGGCATCGAGTTGACCCTGGAATTCGCCAATGAGCTGTTCAATACCACCCAAGTCAATCGCTTGGGGTGTTGCCACCTCATCTAGACGCCGTGTGACGGCATCGAGTTGACCTTGGATGTCTGCAATGGCCTGTTCAACTCCACTCAGGTCTACTTCCGGTGCAATTGGGGCATTATTGAGATGGAATGTAATAGCTTCGAGCTGTTCACTGAGCTGTGCGATCGCCTGTTGGGATTGCTCTAACCCTTGAAGTTCCGGTCGGGCGCTGAATTGCTGGTTGAGGGCATCGAGTTGACCCTGGAATTCGCCAATCAACTGTTCAATACCACCCAGGTCAATCGCTTGGGGTGTTGCTACCTCATTTAGACGCTGTGTGATGGCATCGAGTTGACCTTGGATATCTGCGAACGCTTGTTCAACTCCACTCAAGTCAGCTTCTTGTGGCGTAGATAGCTGATCTAGACGGAAGGTTAAAGTCTCCAATTGACTGTTAATATAATTGATCGCTTGCTCGACCTCAGGCAGGTCAAATCCTGTTGCTGTCGGCAGTTGATCGAAACGGAGTGTTAAATCCTCTAGCTGACTATTAATGTAACTGATCGCTTGCTCGACCGCGCCTAGGTCAATTTCTGACGAAGTCGATGGCTGAGCGAGGCGCGAAGCAATATCGTTGAGCTGTTCTTTGAGCTGTGTGATCGTTCCTTCTAACGCCCCGATGGATTGGGCTTCCGGTCGAGCGTAAAACTGTTGATCCAAGTCGCTGAGCCGACGATTGATCGCTGGTAGCGCCTGGACTTCTTGCTGTAGGGATTGAACCACTTGATACGCTTGGGTCAGCGCTTCTGTGGTGTACTGCTGTATTTCTTGATCAACTCGACGCCGATTAGCCAAGTTCAGCGAGAGTGCCAAGGTCAACGGCGCAGCTGCAAAAATCGCCTGCCCAGATACCGCAGCTACAACGCTACCTAAAGCGGAGCCAGCAAGGGCGACATATTCGGAAATCTCTAGCGTTTGTTTGTCCATATCTGTTTGTCGATACCTGGGCCTGATTAGCCTCAAGAGTGGTTCACTTTCGTTAGCTCCCCCCAAGAGGGTTTGGAAACGTCTCCTGAGTTAGTCTCCGCCACGACCCAATTTGACGAGCCGGAGCGGCGATGTGCAGTTGTGCTTTTACTGCCAGTTTGTTGGACACTTGAATTGAAGCGGGGTGAACTGGGATGGATGCATCTCACAATTGCACAGATGCACTGCTAGTACTTACCGCTGAAGAACTCAGTTGTCCGGATTTTTTGGCAGATATATAGGCTGTAACTTAGATGCTCCTGTACCCCATTTTTCGGAATGGGAGTCTTGAGAGAAGGGCTATTCGCTCACTCTAAAAAGTCGTATACCAATTCATTCGACATTGCCCATTCCTCATTGTCTGTTATCCTTCTCGACAGTGACAACTGACCTTTGACAAAGAAACTGTAAAGCAACCACCTTTCCATGAGGCTGGTAGGAAGAGCGATTGCCTTTAGCACTCGTACAAGGCTTATCCTTCAGGCGTTATATCGTTTAGAAAAATGTTGGATACATCGGTGTCGAGGCAATCACCTTGGATGAGATCCGCCTAGTGCAGCGTGGCGGAAATAACTATCCAGTTGAAAAAGGTTAAAAAGCTGACTGTATACGCTTTCCTGCCTTCTGCCTTCTGACTTGAAAGTGGGGTGTAGGGTGTGGGGTGTGGGGTGTGGGAGAGGACCACTTTCATGCATGGCTGTGAAATTTTTTCATCGGGACTGCCTTCTTGCACTAGGGTTGCCTCGTTCTGTGGCAAAGATCGAGGACATCGATATTAACCCTTTTGTGTCACTGTGGGAAAATTCAACGAATTTACGTTGTTACAGCCCACGAAAAATCAAGGTTTCACCCCAGTTTGACACAAGAGGGTTCGCTTAGGACTTGATCTGTCCCCCATCTGCCTATCCAACTGAGCGACTATCTTGAAACACCACTAGGTATTAGCCCTTGTCCTGCCGCAGCGGAATCTCAATCACAAACTCGGCACCCTGCTTGGGTTCTGCCATACAGTACAATTTTCCGCCGTGCTTTTCTACAATAATCTGATAACTAATGGACAGCCCTAAACCCGTTCCTTTACCAATGGGCTTCGTGGTAAAAAAGGGGTCAAATAACTTCAACGATTGTTCGTTCGTGATGCCCAATCCATTATCACTAATACGAATGGCTACCCAATTTTCCCTAACCCTTTGGGTACAAATCCGAATCCAAGCTAATCCGCATATAGATGGCTCTTTATCCTCTTCTGTGTAGCTAAATTTCTCTTCTAGAGAATCAATGGCATTGACCAAAATATTTAAAAAAACTTGGTTCAGTTGACCGGGATAGCATTCGACCAAAGGCAACTGACCGTATTCCTTGATCAATTCGATACAGGGATGTTTGAGCGTGGCTTTCAGTCGGCTTTTCAAAATCATCAATGTACTGTCAATTCCTTCATGGATATCCACCGCTTTCACTTCGGCTTCATCTAACCGAGAGAAACTGCGGAGCGATTGGACAATCTCATGAATGCGCTCTGCTCCTACCTGCATCGAATCCATTAGTTTCGGCAAGTCATCCTTGAGAAACTCTAGATCGATGGCTTCTATTTCCTCTTGAATGATGGGGAAAGAATTGGGACAGTACTGTTGGTAAAGTCTCACCAAATTCAATAAATCTCGAGTATAATCTTGAGCATGGATGAGATTACCATAAATAAAATTAATCGGGTTGTTAATTTCATGCGCTACACCTGCCACTAACTGACCCAAACTCGACATTTTTTCGGTTTGAACCAGTTGAGCTTGAGTGTGTTGAAGTTCGTATAAGGCTGTCTCTAAATCTTTGGCTTGCGCCCTTAATAACGCTTCTGATGCTTGGAGTGCCTCTGCCACTCGCTGACGCTCAGCAACTTCAAGTTCTAATTCTTGATTAGTGGTTGATAGTTCTTGCGTGCGTTCTTGGACTCGTTGTTCAAGTTGTTCTTTTGCTGTTTTGATTTCCTGAAATTTTTGCTCCAGCAAGCTAGCCATAAATTGAGAGTTGGAAACGAGTGTATTCATCTCTGTTACCCAACTTTTGGGCCAATGAATGGCTTTTTGGTCTAACAATTTCTCCGGTAGGTCAGTGGTTACTTCAGCGAGTTGCAAAATCGGTTGAGCTAACCAGCGACTAATGACGTTAGCCATAACTAGGGATAATGCCGCAATCAAAAGCATGATGGATAAGCTTTTGATATAGAGATTTTCTAAGTAGATAAAGTGGGGCTGTGTGGGAACAGCAACAATCAGCTCTAAAGGTAGCTTCTCCCCAGCAGACGTTTTTTGCACATAAAAGGATTTTTTCCAACGCATCATCATAGGCATTTCCCCCAAGGGTAACCATTGATAAACGTTGCTATTGAGAGGGCGAATTTCTCCACCTTGACGCGGCTGAAATCGGGTGAGGGTTGGCATGTCAAGACGGGTGCTAGTAATCACACGCTCTTGGCGATCTAAAAGGGTAATTTCCATTTCTCTGAGAGTAATGAAAGATTTAAGCAGTTGCTCAACACGGCTCAAATCGATTTCACTGACGACACGACCCACAAAGCGATGGTTACGGATAATCGGCACAATTTGGATGAGCTGGGGAGAGGTGTGATGCTCACCAATGAGTAAAATTTGTGAAGTGATCCATGGTTGGGTGAGTTCGGATGCCTTCAGGCTAGTACTCTCTAAGATGGTTTTTTCTAACTCTGGATAAGAGGCAATCGTGCTATCTGTACCTGCAAAACTAATCGTTTGACCTTCTCGATTCACCACAAAAAGTTGATCAAAAGTTGAGAACGTGCGTCTCAACAGTTCTGTGCTTTCCTGCAACTGAATTGATGAGTTCATTTCAGAACGTGCAGCAACAGCCGCCAGTTGCTTTAATGCGTTGAGATTTTGTTGATGCCAAAAGCGCAGTTCAACCGCTAAGTCTGTGGATACCGTTGCCAAATTGGCTTGAATTGTTTTTTCCATATTACTCATGGCACTTCGGCTATTTAAAACCAAGAGTGTTAAAGCTGGAAATAAAACAAAAGCCACCAAGAGGTTAAATAATGTTTGTTGAAGAGAAAGGGTTTTGGCAATTTTGGGACGAGCCGCCCAGGTTTGCAGGGGTGAGTGCGTGAGCAATAAACTGGCAATGAGGGCATTGAATATGCCATTGACAGATTGTTTGAGCATCACCAACAAGACGGTTTGAGAGGGCACACCCAAAGCGATGGAGTAGAACAGCCACACGAATGGCATACCGATGAAAATCCAGTAAAATCCATCCAGCAACAATAAGTTAGGGCACTTGCGTCGCCACCAACCGATGAGCAATTCTTCACCCATGAGGATAATCCCTGCATAAGGATGTCCCCATAACAAAAAGGTATGGTAACTGGCAATGAGCGCGGCGAGCGTGCCCCAGCCTATCCCATATAGCCATACCACGATTAAGACGGCAATGCTGCCAAACAAAAAATCTACTCCAAAAAACAGGGGTAGATTAAAATAATTACCTGCGTATCCGGCGAGGATCAGAACAGCCAACACGAGGGATGATCTGAGCCGCCCCTTTGATCGGGACACCGTTAGTTTTTGTGAGGGAGTGGCAAAATTGATGAACTTCTTACCCCGAAGTTTTTTGATTAGTCTATTTGGATGTAAAACCATACGCTCTTGAGCGGGTAAGAGTTTTGCCGAACTTTATCGAAATTTGCTAATCCTTTCTTCTTCGTTCTATTTTATTTGCACAAAGGCTAAAAATTAGAAATTTTTGAAAAAATTTAAAGGCTTGTATTGACTATGATATCCCAGCTTTTTAGCAATGACTCAATCTCTGCCTCTGCTGATAGCTACAACTCCCTGGTGTCTGATATCCGTTGGGCTTAAGCGCTGCCATTGAATGCACAAAACTAGATATTAGCAAGGCTTGGGCGCGATCTCATTCTACAATTCTCCCCTCCTCTATGGGATGACTCCTGTGAGATTGAGCGAAGGGCAATGAATTTACTAAAACTTTACATTACTTAACCGGATTTCAGGTATTTCAGCTTTGATGAGTGAAATGGATTTTACTGATTATCCGTACTCATCAGTACCAATTTTGGATATTTTCCAGTAAAAAACCTAGAGTTAGGCTAATGATGCAAGGAAACATTCACTGAATAAGTTGGTCAGGCTGTATTGTCTTTTGATTACCCATTAACAACAATAAGATTGATTTGTAGTGACTTATTATTGTATATAGTTAGTCTAAATGAATTGTGAAACCTAGTGATCGCTTTTGGTAATGGGTAATAGGTCATGGGAAAGAAGTTCTAATTGCCAATTACCCATTACCATCCTTTAGAGTTTTCACGAATGATTTAGACTGGCTATAGATATACATGAGTCTATTTTTGGGTCAGCAACATCAATCGCAACTGAATCTAGGTGGTTCATCAACGAATACCATAAGATGTTGCGACAATATTCAACTGATTTGCAAATTCCAGAAAATGGGTTAAGTGTCCGTTTCTTCCTCTTGGTAAATCATCAAGTCTCCTGGTTGACACTTGAGAGCTTTACAAAGCGAGTTCAATGTAGATTCATCAATTCTGGTGAGACGACGACGAACCTTGAGCCGCGACACAGACTTAGGGTTCATGCCAATTAACAGAGCGAGTTCCTTGTTGGTGATGTTGCGCTCAGCCATTACTACTGCCAATTTCCAGTGAATCACTGTTTAACTGCTTACCTTCTAGTCATGCTTTTGCTAGGCAGATAGTATCATTTTTTTTCACTCATTATGGATAATTATACTGATCAATCATCTTTTGAGAGTTGAAGGGTTGACAGTCTGAACTTGTCATAATCGATTTGGGATCGACACAACCCAATCATCCTGGAATCACCCCAAAAACATCCCAATCCATGTAATAGAAGAAAACTGAATTGATGCTATTGAACTCATGAAGTTGCAGTCATGCTACCGCCATGCCCACGCTTGACTAAATCGCCACGTCAAAATCCCAGCCGCCACCGCCAAACCAATGGCAAATCCCCACCACAATCCCACACCACCCAATCCCCATACCATCCCCAAAGTGTAGCCACAAGGTAAGCCTATTCCCCAATACGCCAGGGTACCGATTAGCAGGGGAACTCGTGTGTCTTTCAATCCTCGTAATGCGCCCGATGCCGCTACCTGAATCCCATCCACAATTTGGAACATTGCCGCCACTCCCAACAGAGTCTTTGCTAAGTTCACAACCACAGCATTCGCTGGATTGGCAGTATCGAGGTAAAGGGATACAATTTTTCCGGGAATGGTCCAGAATAGGATACCCGTCAGCATCATACACAAAGCCGCAATGCCAATCCCCACAAATCCCGCCAGTTGTGCGCCCTTGGGATTGCCTTGTCCAATGCACTGTCCCACTCGAACGGTTGTGGCGATTGAGATTCCCACTGGAATCATAAAGGTGACAACCGCTGTTTGCAAGGCAATTTGGTGAGCGGCTAATGTGGCAGTTCCCAATTGCCCCATTAAAAAGGTGACGCAGGTGAAGAATCCACCTTCGACTCCGGCTAACACACCAATGGGCATTCCCACTCGCAGCAGTTCACTAAAGACTTTCGCTTCAAACTGATGCAAATGAGAGAACGCATCGTAGACTCGAAGCTGGGGTTGATAGAGGATATAAATGGCTAAGGCGGCAAACATCGCCCAAAGGGATAGCGCACTTGCCCAACCCAATCCCACTAATCCCAGTGCAGGCAGCCCGAACTTACCGAACGCCAGGATATAGTTAGCGACAATATTCAATAACGTGCCGCCAATCATGGTGATAATCACAGGGCGGGGGCGTGAAAGTGCAGAGACAAAACTTCTCAACACCGCAAAGCCTAAGGCGGGAAGATAACCCCAGGCGATCGCTCGTAGGTAGGCTTCTGCTAAGATGACATTTTCAGGTTCTTGTCCCAGTAAGCGCAACAATGAGCCGCTATACCAAATCAACAGGGTGGCGGGAATTGCCAAGATAACGGATAACCACAAGCCTTGCCGCACGACTCCACCCACCTGTTCGACTCGTCCCGCTCCATAAGCTTCTGCGACGAGTGGACTGACGGCGGAGATAATGGCAGAACCCACTGTAATGAGCAAATGAAAGGTGATGGCTCCGAGTGCCCCGGCTGCAATAATTTGGCTACCCAAAATCCCCATCATGATGGTATCGACAAAGGTCGTTGCCGCTTGAGATAGCTGTGCTCCAGCGAGGGGAATGGCAAGAATCAAGCATTCTTTAATTTCAGCGATGACCCTGACTTTTAAGGGTTTTTCAGTCATACGAATTCACGGATGGGGAATTCATCTTACTCCCTCTCCGCTGTTTGAGCTACCGCCAGTAGGGACGACCTTTCCAAAAAACCCCAACAATAATACCTAACAATTGAGGATAGGTTAAATTCACGAGTCCTGGTATGGGTAGGAGCGATTTGAGCAAGAGAAAGAGCAGTAAACAAGGAATTAATGCCCACAAACTGGCGCGATTAATGAATATTTGGGGATACAAGCGTTCCAGTAAGTAAACGGCGAGAGCACCGACACCGACTGCCGCTGCTACGAAGATGAGAATACCTAATGGGGGTGCAAACAGAAGAGATAGGGCGTTACGGATGAGGGGAGAGTGTAGGGTTCCTAAGGATAGGAAGAATTCGACAAGGGTAACAAGAATGAAGGTAAGACCAGAAACCTGAAGTAGCGATCGCCAAGGTAAATATTGTAAGCGGCGCAGAGGGTCTGTCATAGGGCAATGAGTGGGTAGATTGCCTTGATTTTAGCTTGGCTTGTCATCCACTTTTTGGGTGAATTATTCCTCTTCATCGAATACTGGAGGCCATACTTCAGCGATCGGTAGTTCCCAACCTGGAAATAGTTCTGGTATTGTTAATACCTCTCCATTCCCCAGCACAGTTGATTCACCAGTAGGGCGATAAACGGTTACTGTTTCTTTATCGGGGTCAATGAGAATTCCTACTACAGCTCCCAGTGACAAAAACATCTTGATTTTTTCTTCTAGGGGTTTGATTCTGTCACTTTGAGATTTAATTTCTACGACTAAGTCGGGAACCATTTCCGCAAAGTAACGCAAGCGTTGCCGGAGACGGGAAGCACGGACAAAGGAAACATCTGGTGCTTTTAAATCGGTGTTAGGTAGGATAAAACCACCTGCGGAGTCAAATACTCGCCCTAAACGACGGGGATAAACCCAGTTACCCAGCAGCCGAATCAACAGACCGCCGATTTCGCTTGAATCAATATCTGATGGCCCCACTAC
>DATNQL010000604.1:0-4828 GCA_036704025.1 Stenomitos sp. | reverse complement strand
CAGCCCCGGGTCCTGTTCGACGATGCCTGCCAGATCGCCCATCGTCGCCTGTTCGTCCTCGACGGTCTGCATCAGCCGCAGCAGGATCTCGGGCGGCGAGGGAATGTGACCGCGGTCGATTGATTCTTGAACGGACTCGGGGAGACGGTGCATCGAAAATTGCCTATCTACTGAGCGGGGAAGCCGATGATTTGCATCAAAGATCGGAATAATTTTGTTCTAATCTACATGATAAATACGCTGGCGATATGAAAATTCAGAGGCAGATTTCTGATGGCCCGACCAGCCTGCAAGCCATATTCCAGGCCGATCCGGCACCAGAAAATCCCGGAATTATTGTGGCCCGGCCTTCTTGGCGATTTGCATAAAATGCTGTTGTCAATTTATGCCGGGGGGGTGGCCGGATGCTCCTTGCCTGCCGATTTGCGAATACGGGTAACCGTGTAGGCAAAAACGGCAGGCAGTGAGCGGTGACGATCGATTTGCCACCCCTGCTCAGGACGGCCTGCTTCGCAAAGTCTGGCTTCCCGAACAAGCACATCGGAAAGTGGCCTGCCGGGTGTTGCCGGAGCACCTGGCGCGATAAGCCAGGTATGGGCGAGCGGCGAAGGGGAGCCGGTGTGGGCTTCAGCAATGACTGCAGTTGCAATTGTTTGAGGAACAAGGCCTTGGGGTCGTACTGGTACACTTCATTTGTAATCTCGGGACGTGAAAGTTTGCAATGACCGGCACCTCGGGACACTAAAGTCTGCAATAGCTGTCTTGCTTTTTTTAGGCGTTGAACCACCTCACCTTGGCCTCACTGATGATCCATCGCAAGCTGGACCAAGTTCGGATGCCGTGAGGGGCAATTTGCCGTTCAGCCCCCGGCAACTAACTACCTATCGTAGCCCTCGCAGAAACGCCACAGGCGATAGCTGGACCAGGCAAAAATGAAAGTCGCGAGACAGCTTGCGCTGAGGAAGAACATAGCGAACACGGATTGGACGGGCGCAGCCACAGCGTTATACCCGGTCGTATCCGGTGCTGAAGGCATTACGAAGAGGGCCAGTAGCATTGCCCCCAATGCCATGGCCCCCGATTTAACGACCAAGCGATGCCGTTGGCGATACTCTTCTATGTCCGGATCGCCGGACCGATTTAAAATAGATTCTAGCCACAGGAGGCCATTGAGAACACGTTCGATCATGGTCAAACTCTGAAAGCATTGAGTGATTGTCGGATTGTATTACTGCACGGTCCGGCAAATATTCACCGTATGTAACAGATATATACGGGTTTGTAGGGCGTCAAAGACCATTCTAGTTTTTGAACTCTTTATCGCGCAGCTCCAAAAATCTCGTGCTTGGCATTTTATTGCCTCGGATTCCGTAGGCGTGTCTCGCGTCTGCTTGGGAACGTAGCCTAATGTACTCTGATGGCCACTGAGTGGCCGAGTTGGCAGATGAACTGACTGAATAAGTTACCGGTTCTCGGCCGAAGCTGACTTTGAGCGTTCTTCCAAAAACAGGCGGCAATATGCCGGTTACCTGCCGCTGCGTGGAAATCCTACTTGAACGTTAGCCGATCTTAGTGGTGTTAGAGCTTGGGCATGGTAGATTGCCATTTTATGCGGTAGGTATCCTGGCTTAGTCTTTGCTGTGGCCGTAGGCAGACCTTAAAAAAATGCGCTTCCTGCTCGACACCAATATTCTGATTCCTCTAGAAGATTCCCAAATTCCGCTGAGAAGCAGCCTGGCCGACTTTGTTCGGTTGGCGCATGAAAATGGGCACAATCTCCTCTACCACCCAGCGTCAGAAGACGATATTCAGCGTGATACCAATGTAAGTCGTCGTCAACAGACATTAGATCGGCTACGACAATATTCTCGGCTCGATCACACCCCTGTTTGCCCCTGGAACAACGGAACGACGTCACCGAACGACGCTGCAGACAATCAAATTATATATGCGCTCTACTGTGATGCGGTTCATGCACTGGTCACAGAAGACCGCGAAATACATCAAAAAGCCAAGAATTTAGGTTTGGGCGGTCGCGTTTTCTACATTCAGACAGCGGAGACATGGCTGCGGCAGTTGCATGAGCGCATTTCTGTGCAATTGCCCAACATTGAGGAAGTAAGCCTATATAACTTGACCCCCTTACTCTGCGGAGGTTTTTTTGACAGCTTGCGTGAGGGATACTCTGGTTTCAATGAATGGTTTGCCAAGAAAGCCAGAGAGGGAAAACGAGCCTGGGTATCTTGGGAGCGGCCAGGTTCGCTGGGTGCAGTCTGTATATTCGATCAACAAGCTGATGAAACAGTTACGGAAGATGGACTACGTCTGCCCGGTGCAGCGTTAAAACTATGCACGTTTAAAGTTGAGACGAACGTTCGCGGTAGAAAAATTGGGGAACTATTCCTTAAGGCAGCCTTTAGATTTGCCTCGCTCAATCGATTGGAGCATATCTTTATTCATGGCGATATAGAGAACCACAGATTCTTATTCGACCTTCTCGAAGATTTTGGTTTTTTTTGTGCAGGAACACATCCTGGCTCGAATGGCCGAGACGCCGTATATATAAAGTATCATCCCGCCTTCCCGCCGAGTGCCACGGATGATGCTTTTACCTATATGCGAAAATATTTTCCGCATTTTAGGCATGATGCTGATATTCAGAAATTCGTTGTTCCTATACGTCCAAATTATCACGAGATTCTTTTTCCTGACTACGAGCACCCACTCGCCCATCAGAATTTGTTATTCACCCAGCCGAATTCAGCTGGAAACGCAATAAAGCTTGCCTATCTATGCCACGCCCCTATTGCGCACATAGCGCCAGGCAGCATAGTACTCTTTTATAGATCACGAGATCACAGAGCAATAACCAGTTTAGGCATCGTCGAAGCGTATCAGTCTCAAACCGACCCATCACAAATAGCCCAAATGGTAAGCAGACGGACAGTCTATACCATGAACGATATTATTCAGATTGCAAGCAAGCCTACCAAAGTGATGTTATTTAGACATGTTAAGCATTTTAAAAACCCAATCGACCATGAATGGCTTGAGGCCAATGATGTACTAGATGGCAATACTCAGACCATAAGAGCAATAAATGACATCACCTTCCAGAGAATTTTCGACTATGGCGAGCAGTGAGGCAGTATTAATATCTATTCACCCCGAGCATGCACAAAAAATCTTCTTGGGTGAAAAGCGCCTTGAGTTCCGCCGAGTATGGGCTTCGCGACAAGTATCCTCTGTAGTTATCTACGTTACAGCACCCACAAGAAAAATTGTCGGAATAGCGTACGTAAAAGAGGTGCATAGAGCATCCCCTACTGCACTTTGGAACCTCGCCAAAGAGGTCGGTGGGGGACTTTCACGTGAGCAGTTATATGGCTACTTCAAGGGAAAGAAAACAGGCTACGCAATCGAGTTTGAGCAAGTACTACGCTTCCCTCATCCAGTCGATCCCCACGACTTCTTCCAAAATTTCCGTGCTCCACAATCTTTCGCATACGTAGCTAGTAGTTTGCTTGCCTCATTAGAAGATGAGCTAGCAAACCAACGTGCGCTTTTGAAAGGCCAGGTTTTATTCGTCGGAGGTGTTCACGGGGTAGGGAAAACTACCCTGTGCGAAAGCTACGCTAGAATTCATGGCGTGCTACACAAGAGTGCGGGCCAGCTAATTAAGGAAGCTCGAGGTCTTGCGTCCGCGGATCCAACAAAAGCAGTAAGTGATATAAATGAAAACCAGAAGCTTCTAATCGATGAAGTTAAGCGTATCCGCGCCTCTGGAAGAATTTTATTGCTCGACGGCCACTTCGCGGTCTTTGACGCGTTCTATAGGCCCACCCCATTAGCTATTGCCGTATTTAGCGAATTGGGCATCACTGGGGTGATATTAATTGTCGATAAGCCAGAGGCAATAGCAGCAAGGCTCTCAATCAGGGATGAAAATCGCACCCAGGTTGGAAAAATTGCTGCCTTACAGAAGCTGGAACTGCTACACGGGCAGCATATTGCCCAGAGCTTATGCATTCCATGCGCCAAGCTAATATTTGGTGACACCGAGTCATTTAACGCCGCGGCTCAAGCACTCACAAGCCAGTTCTAGCCAACACGGGGGAGTCTGAATAACTAACGCTCGTTAGGCGACTTCCCTGCACCATGCCATCCCAACAGCATCATTGGTTCGTTGAAGAAAAGTTCTACGCGATTCGGAACGTAAAGACCATTACGAGCAGATGTTAACTGAAACCCGTAATCAGAGAATATTTTCTCAAAACATGGCAGCTTCGACTCACATACGGTAATAAATGGATGGTCCACCTCTAACCACTCGATAAGATTATCAAATATCTTTCGCCCAAATCCGCGACCAACATATTCTGGACTAACACGAACTGTGCAAATCTTGGCTTCTGATGATGTTTTTTTTCCAATACCAATAGCCACCAATTCGTTATTCTGACGAATCTGTATAACTTTGCGAGTTCTGTAACACAACCCGGGTATTACTTTATTCAAATACCAATTGGCGATATCTGGGTAATCGGTAGACATTAACTGGAGAAATTTCATATTTTCCCTATGCCAATCTGGCAGCCTGTCAAATTCGCAGGAACGATCTAAAGCAAAACACTCATCGCCTTCTACCTGAATTTGACTAGTTTTCATTGGGTCTTCTCCAAAGTTGCGGGTGCGCCGGCTCCCTTACCTATTTCTAATGATTTACTGCCTTTTACAGCAAGTGACCGACCGTTGTTGTCCTTTCGTCCGCCGTGGTCTGGGCTAGGCGGGCTTGCAGCCTGAGGAGCCTCAAGTGGTTCCGCTGCCT
>DATNQL010000603.1:0-2443 GCA_036704025.1 Stenomitos sp. | reverse complement strand
GTGGCGTTTGAGTATTATTACTTACCATCAACCGCAATTATCCACTTCCATCAGCCCCAGCCATCCTTGTGACAGTTGTGGGTGCGGAATGTGGGTTAGATTATTTTGAAAATAACGACTTCGATGAGAAAGAAGTAGGGTGGGGATACGACAACAAGCCTTCAATTGATTGGATTTGCTGGCTGCTGATGGGAGGCGATTACGCTTGGACTTGGGCAAGGATAGTCAAGCGGCTAAGAACTGCCAAAATTGAAATCCCTCAGTAAATCCCTGGAGCGATTAGCCGAAGGCTAGCCCGAAGCATGGCACTTTACTCTAAATGTTGATTACTCACTCGTCCTATACCTTTAAGCTAAAGATTCGATATCCATACTTCTGGTAAAAAGTCAAGGCAAAAGTCAGAATGATTAGAGGTGATACTGCGCCTCTGTGAGTGGGAACACTAAGGGAGTAGTGCGATCGCTCTAGCCAGTGTTCGGAAGCATTGAATGTCTCGCAACGAAGCGAATACCAGAAAAGAAATAATAGATAAGGCATTAGAGAAAGCTGGATGGAGTCTAGACGATTCCAACCAGGTGGGCATTGAAATCCCAGTCGATGGGTATGATGCAGCACCTTGGAATGGAGTCACAGACTACTGCCTCTATCTGCCCAATGGGGAAGTAATTGCCGTTGTAGAGGCGAAGCGACAAAGCCGCGACCCAAGGGTGGCAGAACAGCAGGTTAGGGATTATGTAACCCAGATTGAGAAGCACCAGAGTTTTCGTCCCTTTGCTGTTATGAGCAATGGGGATAGGACGTTTTTCTGGGATGTAGGGAATGAAAACAAGCGTCCGGTGGCTGGGTTTTTCTCCCTGCGAGACTTACAGAATTTACTCTACATCCGCCAGAACAAAATTCCCCTGCAACAGTTGAGCGTTAATCTTGCGATCGCAAACCGCATCTATCAACAGTTGGCAATTCAGCAGGTTAGCGAACGGTTTGATGAAGGGCATCGACGGGCGCTGGTGGTGATGGCGACGGGGACGGGGAAAACGCGCACGATTATGGCGCTGATTGAAGTGTTCCTGAGAGCGAATCAAGCGCGGACGGTGCTGTTTGTCGCGGATCGGGATGCCTTGGTGAGGCAGGCGCTAGACGACAATTTTAAGGTTTATTTGCCGAGTGAGCCACGCGATCGCATTCGTACCTACAACATTGATTACAGTAAGCGGCTCTATGTGGGGACGCTGCAAACGCTGATTAAGTGTTACAAGAAGTTTACTCCTGGCTTCTTTGACCTGGTGGTTTTTGATGAGTCTCATCGCTCGATTTACAACCAGTTCCGGGAGGTGGTGGAGTATTTCGATGCCCGGATTATTGGACTAACGGCAACGCCAGCCGATTTTATTGAGCGCAATACGTTCCAGGTTTTTCGCTGTTCTGATGGTATTCCGACGTTTAATTATCCCTATCGGGATGCGGTTAATGAGGGCTATCTGGTCGATTACAGCCTTTTTCAAGCACGGACTCATTTTCAACGAGAGGGGATTCGGGGGGCAAATCTTTCGGAAGAAGACCGCAATACATTGATTCAGCAAGGGTTAGACCCGGATGAGGTTGATTACGAGGGGACGGAATTAGAACGCACTGTCAGCAATAAGGATACGTTGCGGAAACAGTGGGAAGAGATTATGGAGGTTTGCCACAAAGATGAATCGGGGCAGTATCCCGGCAAGACAATTGTATTTGCGGTGAGTCAAAACCACGCCTTGCGGTTGGCAAGTGTGTTTGAGGAAATGTATCCCCAGTATCCGGACATGGTGCAGGTGATTACCTCCGAGATGGAACGCACGGATGATTTGATTGACCGATTCAAGAAGGAGGAAATGCCTCGCATTGCCATTTCTGTGGATTTGCTGGATACGGGGGTGGATGTGCCGGAGGTGGTGAATCTGGTGTTTATGAAGCCCGTCCACTCTGTAATTAAGATGCAGCAGATGATTGGACGGGGGACGCGCAGCCATGAAGCTTGTCGGTATTTGCATCGGCTTCCCAATGGGCATAAGGATGAGTTTCTGATTATTGACTTCTGGGAGAATGACTTTGAGAAAGACCCCAGTGAGGAGACGGTTACTCAAAATCTGCCCGTTACGGTGAAGATTTTTAACACGCGGTTGAAGCTGCTGGAGCATTATCTCAATGACCAGCAATCTGCTGATTGCCAGCAGGTAATTGCGGATTTACGGCAGAAGATTGGGCAAATTCCTCGCGATGCGTTTAGCGTCCAGCAGGTTTATTCCCAGGTTGAGCAAGCTTGGACGGATGGGTTTTGGCGGTATTTGACTCAGAGTAAGATTGATTTTCTCCGCACTCAGGTTGCTCCGTTGCTGCGGTTTATGGCGGGGGTGGACGTAGCTGAGGCGACGTTTACGAATAAGGTGGAACGGTTGAAGCTGGAAAT
>DATNQL010000602.1:0-3350 GCA_036704025.1 Stenomitos sp. | reverse complement strand
AAGCCTGTACGGGTACCACCACCGTACCTCTGGGATTGGCGGTGAGCATGACGTTGACCATCAGTGCGGTTAACATCTCGCCCCGAATCGGGATTCCCGATTCATCCACTAAAATCAACTGTTCTCCATTCGCCGACACCTGGGCACCAAAATTCGCTCTCAGGGCTTCGACAACGTGACCCAACTGGGTGAGCAATCCCTCCCGTTCGTGGGTTGAGAGTCCCATCTGGTTCAAACTGGCATTGAGAACAACCGCATCACAACCAAATTTTCCGAGCAATTGCGGGAGTACCGCCCCCGAAACTGAATAACCGTAGTCAATGACGACCTTGGAACCACTGTTGCGAATCGCTTCAATATTCAGATGCCGGGTAAACCCAGTACTGTAGAGATCGTTCACTTGACTGGGGTAGCTCACATTACCAATTTCATGAATTTGCGATCGCCGCAAGTCTTCCTTGAAATAAGCCCCCTCAATTTTCTTCTCTTGTCCCTTGGAGATATTGATTCCCTGGGAGTTGAAAATTTCGATCAGAATGTAATCGGGGCGGTCTGGGTGGACTCGAACATGAATGCCCCCAACCACCGAAAGGGTGGGTATGACTAAACGGGCAATGGGAATGGCGGTGTGTTCCAG
Organism: Stenomitos sp.; assembly: GCA_036704025.1. Classification (GTDB taxonomy): domain Bacteria; phylum Cyanobacteriota; class Cyanobacteriia; order Cyanobacteriales; family Coleofasciculaceae; genus Allocoleopsis. The sequence continues at coordinate 2,713 of DATNQL010000602.1, read as the reverse complement.
GTTCTGAACATGGACACCCACCGACATTAATCCAGCAATTAAAGCCCGCGACACCATGCGGGAAATACTGCGTTGATCGCGAGATATCGCCACTTGGGAACCGGGTTTTAAGGTCGATCCATAAGCCGCTCCCAACTTAACGGCAAATTCCGGAGTAATGTCAATGTTCGCCAACCCTTGAACACCCCGTTGACCAAACAGATTTCGTTGAGCCGTTTGCCCCCAAATCAAATTAATATTCAAAGTTGCCCCTGATTCAATCCGCTTACAAGGCCAGACACGCACACCTGGACTCACTAACGCTTCTTCACCAATGGTGGAAAGGGGGCCAACGACCGCACCTTCCAAGACGTGAGCACGACGGTCTACTCGCGTCCCTCGGCAAATCGCACAGGCGCGTAGATGAGCTTCCTCACCAATAATTGCGCCATTCCAGAGAATGGGACGCTTCAGGTCAGCATCTGCGCCGACGGTGACATTATCGCCAATCACAGTCCCGGCTTCGATCGTGACTCGTGGACCAATGCGGCAGTTGCTGCCAATAAGGGCTGGAGTTTCAATCTTGGCTGTCGGGTCAATGTAGGTATTCTGACCGACCCAGAGTCCTGGCTTTTGCTCAGGGTAAGCAAAGTCTAGTTCTACCTTTTGGTGTAAAGCATCGTACTGGGCTTCGCGGTAAGCATCCAGGTGACCGACATCACACCAGTAACCCTCTGCAATGTAGCCATACATTGGCTCATTTTTGGCTAAGAGTAACGGAAATAAATCTTTGGAAAAGTCACATTCCTCATTAACGGGTAGGTAGTCTAGAACCGATGGTTCCAGAATGTAAGTCCCGGTGTTGACCGTATCTGAAAAAATTTCACTGGTCGAAGGCTTTTCTAAAAACCGTCGAATACGCATTTCTTCGTCGGTGATCACGACCCCAAACTCAACTGGATTGGGAACGCGAGTCAGAACCAGAGTTGCTTTTGACTTCCGGCTTTTATGGAATTCAATCGCTGCGCTTAAATCGAAGTCAGTGATACTATCGCCGCTGATGACTAAAAATGTGTCATCCAGTAATTCGGCAATATTTTTGACACAACCAGCAGTCCCTAGAGGCTGGTCTTCCTCAACAGCGTAGGTCATTTGTACGCCAAAATCACTGCCGTCTTGGAAGTAGTCTCGCATGACATCAGGGAGATAGTGCAACGTTGCCACTACTTCCGTGATGTGATGTCGCTTGAGAAGGTTGATAATGTGTTCAGCGATGGGTCGATTTAGGATCGGGACCATCGGCTTGGGAAGATCGCATGTCAGCGGCCTTAGACGTGTTCCTGAACCGCCAGCCATCAGCACTGCTCGCATAAGTCCTCCTATTTTGCGCGCTTCACGGTGTAATATCGTGAGATTCTAAGTTTTGTTACCTATTCTTAATAGTCTCCTATATCTTGAAAATTATGGTATCCCTCCACAAGATACAACTCATCGGAAAAATGGTGATTTCTACTCTTGACAAGAGTATATTCAGTATGATGTATTTTTGTGTGCTTTTAAAAGTTATATATGCATATAGCAATTAGCCATGGAAAAATAGCCGTCTTGATCGCTGAAAACTTAGCGAGAGAGTGTTGTGAGTGGGTTTGAGGGTCAAGCTCTCATATCAGATCATCAATAATAGGTCGGAGTGGCTTTGAAGATCGGCGTGACGCCACAACCCTTGCCTAGATAGACTAGAACTAAATTAATGCTACTTTGACCTGTTTTGTGAATCAATTGCGTCAACTCTTCTACACTTGGCTTGCGTGACTGTAGTTTCCAGAAGGAAATTCATCACAGTATAGATAGTGGGTGTGAGGGAAGCGGCAATTGACGGTCAAACAGCTTTGATGCAGTGAACCTGAATCAGTTGTAATAGGGGTTGATGGCATGATGAAACTATTGATTTTGCTGGGACTGGGAATTTACGGGTACGGCGTCTGGAAGTTCTGGAAGGGGTTTGAACGAACAAACTTCTCCCGCAGTTTGCCTAACCGGATTACCTTGTCACTGTTGTGGCCGGCCTTGATTATTGCGAATAAGTCTTATCGCAGAAACTTTACCAAAGCTCTGAAAGGATAAGCGGTGCCGTGGTTCACTGAGCTGGACTGATATAACTAGACCCTAAGAAGGTACATTGGGAGGCTATTTTTTGAGCCATCGCCTCTGGCTGATTGGTGGTACGAGTGAAAGTGTTCCTTTGGCTGATGCGATCGCCTCTCTTGGTTTGACTTGTATTGTCACCGTGACAACAGAGGCGGCTCAGAAGCTTTATCCTAAAACCCCAAGGGTCAAGGTTCAAGTCGGGCGTCTAGAAACTGAGAAATTAGATCACTTTTTACAACAGCAACAAATTACGGCTATCCTCGACGCCTCTCATCCCTATGCCGTAGAAATTTCCCAAAGGGCAATCCGGGTAGCAGCTCAGCAGAAAATCCCCTATCTGCGCTTTGAACGACCCATCGTTGATCCTCAAGCCAACGATTCAAAGATTATCACGCTAGACAGCTTCGAGACTCTTCTCGCCGGGGACTATCTCCTCCAGCAGCGAGTACTGCTCACTGTTGGTTATAAAGCCTTACCTTTGTTTCAAAGCTGGCAAGATAGGTCTACCCTATTTGCCCGGATTCTACCGACTCTCACGTCCCTGGAAGCCGCCATTGCGGCTGGATTTACTTCAGATCGGATGATT
>DATNQL010000601.1:0-2943 GCA_036704025.1 Stenomitos sp. | reverse complement strand
ATCGCGACTCATAAGCTAATTAACCCTCAACTCTACTGCCATTCTCTCTCCTCAAGTTCTTTTTGCGGCAACAACAAGGCGGCTTCAATCTCCTGCCGCACGGCAGCGGTTACTTCACAGTTGCTATTGAGGCAATCGATGAGCAACTGATTAGCATCATAGTAGCGTTGCAACACTTGCTGCTGCTCAGGGCTGAAGTTCCACTGATGCTGAATATTGCGATGAAGTGCGATCGCTTTCCTTAATCGCTCACTCCAAGCGACATGGTTGGTTTGCCACCATTGCTGAAACCGTTCTCTGTCCCGTTTGGGGTCAGGGAGTTGGTCTTGGAGTTGTTGCAGGGACTGCTGTAACCCCAGATCCAGAACAATGGTAAGGGCATTACTCAGGGCATCAGCACAGGCATAGGCATGGGCAAAATCAGGACTGGAAGCAATAGCACTCTGCAACACCAAGTCATTGAGTGCCGCATCCAGAAAAACACCTTGATCAACAGTACAGGCAAGAGTAACGTGAGGAGCAAGTTGAGGATTCCGGGCAAGGGCAAAGTAGAAAGCGCGAATTGCTGATGGCTGAGGAGGAACAACTTGGGACTTTTGACTCGCCCAGGTTAAAAACTCTTGGAGATAGGAGTCTTGGGCGACTAGCCCATCCACTTGTTGCTTCATCAACTGTACCAGGGAGTCTGCACTTCGTAGCATGGCAGCCGTCAACAAAAAGATTTCGCGCCAACGGGGTTCAGTGATGTGACTCACCAGGCGTTCCAGGGGTTTCTCTAAGGCTTGTAAATTATGAGAAGCAACGATTTTCCGGGCAGTGAAGTATTCTTGAAACGCCAAATAAGAGAAGGAGAAAATTCCCCGCACTCGTTCTATCAATAATCCATGTTGCAACTCTATCGCCTTGAGTACCACTTCACTATCGAGTTGCAATTCCTCTGGCTCAGTAGGAGGATTTGGTAGATCGCGGATATAGTCGCCAATGTGTCCCTCAATGGCGCGTTGTTCAAGAAAGTAATGCCCCTGCTCAAACGTCACGGCTGCAACCTGACTCAGCAGCTTCAGCTTTTGGGGCAATAAAAACCCTCGGTAAACTGCATCCCGCACAATCCCCCTGGTTTCATCCCATTTGACGAGGAGAAGGTCTAGACATTGCTTATAAAACTCGCTTTTTTTGGTCGGGAATTTTTCCTGGCGACGGAACACCCAGCAAGCCAGATGCAGAAACAAGGGCGTGACGGCGAGTCTACGGAATTGAAAGTTTTCGGGCAAGTCCAATTTCTCAATGAACTGAACGGCTGGATCAACGTCATCATCGCCATTCGTTTTTGTCAATGTGGCAAACCACTTCTGAGCAAAAGCAGCAATTTGCTTTTGGGTAAACGGGGCAATTTCCACATCCGTAAAGCGCCTAAGTTTGAGCGTTTGACCCGATGTTCGGCAGGTGGTGACAAATAGATTCTTTTCATAGTTCTCGGAGCATCGGCGGATTTCCTTAACGACGGCGTTGCTATCTGATCCCAGTACTTCATCCAGCCCATCGAGTAACAGTAACACTCTACCCTCACGCAGCAGGGTTTCAATCACGGAGGGGTCTGAAATTCCAGAGGTGAGAAATTCTGCTCGGATGTAGTTTAAGAAGCTGCTATAACCTGCCTGTTTAGATTCGTCCGCAAAATCTCTCAAGCTAATAAAAATGGGAACCCGGTTTGCCGCAAATTGGCCTTGGTTACACTCAATGGCAAGATGTTGCAAAAAGGTGGTTTTACCCGACCCCGGTTTGCCTAACACCCTCAGCTTGGAGTGGGTTTCAACTGCCCTTATGCCTGATATTTGTTTCTGGGAAACTTCACCCAAGCCAAAGCGGTCAAATTCTTCTGGGGTAAGGTTTTTTACATCAGCGATCTCTAACCACTGTTGGCTTGCGATTTCCTCGACAATATTGACATCAATGTAAATGTCCTCTATACCAATAGGACGGCTGATATCTAATAGCTGCAAAGTGCCGCACTGGTTTTGAATTTTGTCAAAGCGTTGCGATCGCACCTGTTGTACCAAAGCATTAATATTTAGGATTGCCTGTTCTTCGGGTTCTGAACCCTCTGCTGGCGGATTTTCAGCAATCTCCCGCCAATTCAGCTCCAAGACCGAGCAAATTTCTTTAAAGGTATGGTGTTCTATCGGACGACCTGAGAAAAATCTCCAAATCGGCTGACGAGTCTTTAAATTCACTTCAAGAGCCAGGTTTTCTTGAGTCCAACCTTTGCGGGCAAACGATCGTTTAGCCTGTTGAATCCCGATGGGTGATGCCTGGAGCGATCGCTTGACCATAATGTAAAAAGTTCATCATCAAACTGAGGACTTAAAGTTTTATCAAACTTAAGTAAGTCTAGAGCTTTTTTATGATACTGAATTCCTAGTTATTTAAAATCACACAAAATTCAACAGTACTAATTTTGTACATTACAACCGTGCGATCGCGCATCTTTCCCTATGCCGACTCCTCATCCTCGCCTGACTCATACATATAGAACAAACCAAAAGCGACAGAGGTACGGCAAGTTGTAGGGTGGGCAGTGCAAAGCCAAAACACTTGGTTGTCAGCCGTTAAGCTAACAGTGCCCACCTTCTATGTTGCAGTCGCTCTATCGCCACATTCATTCCCCTCTTGAGGAGTTTCTACTTCTGAGAGCGCTGACTCGTCGCCTCCAGTAGATCCTCAAACGTGCATTGCAGAATATCCATCAGACGCTGAGTTTCAGAAATCGTTAAATGAGGCTCACCTATACCTCGCTCCCATTCGCTAACCGTTTTGTTAGTGATGCCTAAACCATCTGCAACCTGACGCTGAGTTAGCCCAGCCCGTTTTCGCAATTTTGCTAACGTTAGTTGATCTTTCTCCTCGGACATCCTAAAATAATAAACATAAATGTTTAAACATAAA
>DATNQL010000600.1:0-11017 GCA_036704025.1 Stenomitos sp. | reverse complement strand
TTGTGGTAGCCCTGAAAATCTTGATTGCTTTTTTAAGGTGAGATGCCCAAGTTCTATTTAGTTTCAGGGCAAGAACTCAAAAATGTGCAAATTTTTACAAGAATTTACATTTTTATCTGACTATTTCGGTTAATAAATTGTAAAAAAACTTAGTTTTTATTGTTAGGAAAAGAAAATAAATTGGGGATTGAACTTAGGTGTACTTTGCCTATATAGCCAGTCTATTTGATTCGTGAACATACAGGTGAGGAGAGGGGACTCCTTAACAGGGAAGGGAGAACAAGAATATTTCACGTTTCATTGCGCGAGAGCTATAGATATAAAAAAACTAAAAAAAATACACATTATTCTAAGTTGGTTATTTAGTGCTATATTGATTGATAAGAGAATCCTAACTTCTATACTCCGCAAGAACTTCGCACAGGCATAACCTTCATTTCTGCCTTGGAATATCACTGTTATAAAAGCCTAGGTTATAGCCTTACAAAGTAAGATTAAAAAATTTTTTGCCAAGGATCAAACAATATGGCTTTTTTCTCAGGTTCTCCACTGACCGGACTAGCTACCGGGACAAATCAAGCTGATATCTTTTCTGGAACGTTGCTGGTTGATCTGTCTCAACCTCTACTGACAACTATGGGTGCAGGTATTTATAAAGCAACCCTTCAAGCAAAAGCAGGAAACGATGTTGTTAAAGGAATTACCACGCTAGATGTACCTACAGCAGGCTCCAGCGGGGAAAGCTCAAACTTTTTTTCGATTAGCTTCCAAGCGTATGGAATGTTTTCATCCACGCTTGAGCTAGGACAGGGGAATAATCAAGTGATTCTAAAAGCTCAGGCTCCTGTTTCCCCGTTGTACATTGTCTCAGGCAAGGGCTACGGAGCATTTGATTCCAAGATCCAAGGCGGCAACCAGGAAGACTTGATTGACATCTATGGTTTTGGTTCTGGTGTCGCTCAGGGAGAGGGTTATGGTATATCTGACTCAACCATTGATGCTGGCAACGGCAAAAATACCATTCAAATAGAGGGATCAGGACGCGGCGTAGGGTTTGCAGGGGGATCGGGTTACGGAGCCTATCAATCGAATATTCAAGGCGGTAACCAGGAAGACTTCATTACAATCAGAGGATCAGGATCGGGGCGGAGTGGCAACGGATATGGTTTGGTCGCATCAACGATTAATTTACATAATGGCCAAAACACTCTCCTAATAGAGAGTCGTGGAAGTGGGAGTGCAGCAACGGGTGGAGCTGCAACAGGCTACGGTGTAATCGACTCAACTATTTTAGGAGGCAACAGTAAGGATGACCTTACCATTAACGGCATAGCTGGAGCAGGTGGGTACTACGGATCTAGTGCTTCCGCATATGCAGCCGTCAACGCAACCATCGATGTAGGGGGAGGGGATGACACAATCAAGCTCATCGGCTCTGCATCTGTGAGTGGTTCTGCGAGTGCTAGTTCTGCACAAGCAGTTGGGGCATCCTCATCAACCATTGATGGTGGCAAAGGGAATGACTCGATTACAGTGCAAGGTATTGCGAATGGATTCGGTAACATCAATCAAAGTGTTTATGGTGTCCGAGATTCTATTATTTGGGGAGGCGATGGGAATGACACGATTACCGTAAGCGGTATAAACGTGGCGACCCCAAATAACACCTTTAATGCCAATACGTGGGACATTAAAGATTCTCTAATCAATGGTGGTCAGGGGAATGACACCATCAATGTTGGAAGGGGTAGCGGTATAGTAGACGGTAATCAGGGCGAAGATGTGTTGATCATTAACTACAGTCTAGGGGGTCTGAGTGTGACATCTTCTGGGAATCAGATTCAAATCATCAGTAATAATCTGCCAGAACAGTGGGTACAGACCATTGTGGGTATTGAAAGCTTCTTGGTGAATGGAACAAGCTATACAGCGGCTAACTTTGTGCAGACTTTTGCTTAGCTGATCAGTTAAACTCAGCGGGGTAGAAAACTACCCTGCTGTTGTTGATGGTGACCAAGCTAAAGCTTTATCTTGTTCGCTGCTATAGTGACGAATGCATTCCCAATTTCGTCTCTAGAGCACCAGCCCAGTAATCGCGATTGGGGGTTAGCATGACCTTCATGGGTTGAAATAAGAGTCTTGGGATTGGCGATTGTGTTCAGAGATTTAAAGAGGTTCTCATTGAACAGCCCCCCTGGCACTCGCCACAAAGGAATCAACAAGTTTGTTGCCGATGTAATCAGGACTTACGCAGGCACACTAGATATAAGACTCCCCGTTCGCTCATTTGGGTAACCCAGTAGCCAAATCAGCAGCCCAAAGAGCAGTCTGAGTAGGCAATTGAGTAATTGAAGAGAGACTAGAAGGAGCGTTTGTGGGACTGCCTATTTAGGAACTGGTATGGATAAAGCATAAATACTTTATATTCAATTAAATTCCTTTAAAGCCAACGGAATTCTCCAGGTTAGTAATCTTTGGAATCTAATGTTGTCATAACTATTACTCCCGCAATGCATATCCCACACCGCGTACTGTGTGAATCAATCGCTTTTCGTTGTTTTCTTCCAGCTTCAGGCGTAGATAGCGGATATAGACTTCAATGATGTTGGAATCTCCAAGGAAGTCATAACCCCAGACACGCTCTAAAATTTGGTCTCTAGTAAACACCTGACGGGGATTTGTGAGAAGATACTCCAATAAATCAAACTCTTTTGCCGTTAACTCGATCGCCCGTTTGCCTCGAAATACCTCACGAGTCCGACGATTCAGGCTCAAGTCGTCAAACGGCAAAATATCCTCATTAATTTCTTGGGTGCGACGCAAGTGGGCGCGAATTCTGGCAAGAAGTTCCTCAATACTAAAGGGTTTGACCACATAGTCATCAGCCCCAGCGTCCAAACCGGCGACGCGATCGCTCACCTCATCCTTTGCCGTCAACAAAATGACTGGCACTTTGTTACCCGTTGCCCTGAGACGGCGACAGAGTTCCACCCCAGTTAACCCTGGCAGCATCCAATCTAAAATAGCTAAATCTGGCGCAGACTCTCGTGCCAAGGTCAATCCTGACATTCCATCATGTGCAACACTTACGTGATAGCCTTCACTACTGAGTTCTAGTTCCACGAATCGCGCCAGTTTAACTTCATCTTCAACTAGAAGAATATGTGTTGTCATCATTCTGCTTCCATTGTGCCTAGCCCTATCAAGTTGCTAAGAGCAGTACTTAGTACTCAGCGATGCACTACCAACATTTTGATATATCGGTAGTGCATCACGCTGATAACCTTAATACTTTACAGGCAAGGCTGACTAACTACTTTTACTTAACTTCACTGGCTAAAAACGCGGTAACTTTGCCCTGCTTCACTGCGACAACTACATCATAAGTAGCACAGTAGGCAAACGTTACATTGTTGGCTTTGTTATAAAGGTTAACCACCATACCTGCTCCACCAGGCTGAACGGCGATTGGTTCTAGATCACCATAGAAGAAACGACGAAGTTGATCACCACCACCAATCTGACCTTTATTCTTGCTGATTAACTCAATCTTCTGTTGGGCCGTCATCATTTCTGCCGCTTCTGCCTGGACGAGTTGAGGGTTAATGGCTTTTAACGGAGCATCCCAAACTGTAACCATACCAACCAAAGCAACACTTGTAAGTAGAAGAGAAGTCAGTTTCATTTTGTTACTCCGAATGTCACAATATAGAGGGTTTTCCAAGGGAATCTTGGTGTGTTTACTGAAGTCGTATGAGTGGCATTGACCAAGACTGACAAACAACTTGAGATTGATCAGGGCATTAAGCTGAAAAATTACGATTTAACTTTGTCAATCTTGTGTCATCTCAACCCATTAAAGTATCCCTGCTGACACTGAAGTTCCTCTGAAACAAAGCCACAACTTTCCTGAATTTATTCGTTTGGATAACTCAGTTTAAACTCAGCATTTTCTCAGATATAGCGATTCTCAAATCAATGGAGTACAGTCAGACTTAACCCCCAGCCCTCTTCCCTAGTACGGAAGGGGGCTAATTTCAAAGCCTCACTCAAGAGTAGGACAGAGGTTTTCCAGAGAGGTTGAAAGTGTACCGCATCCAATCGAGAAGGGCTATAATTGTGCTGCCCATTCATATCGCACAGTACATGACAAATACTAAGTAGAAATGTTTGGAGTTAGGTAAGCAAAGTCAGTATAAATGTACTGCCTTTACCAGGTTTTGATTGAACGGTAATACTACCACCCATTCCTTCCACCAGTGTTTTCACAATGGCTAAACCCAAACCATGACCCCCACTCATACGGGAACGGGCTTCATCCACACGGTAGAAGCGCTCAAAAATACGGCTTTGGTCTTGTAATGGAATGCCAATTCCGCGATCGCACACTTGAATCACGGCCTGCCTATCTGCGCGTTCCAGCTTTAAGATAATTGGCTGCTCAGACTCAGAGTATTTCACCGCATTGTCAACTAAATTAATTAAAACTTGTTTCAGGCGATCGCGATCCGCCACGGCCTCAATTTCGGTACTCGCCTTAACTGTAACCAAGCGATCGCTAAATTTTTCGGTCATCCCTGCCACTTCTGCAACCAAGTCATTGAGTACCAGCGATTCCATCTGAAAATGCATAGAACCATTGTCTGCTCGTGCCAGATTTAGTAAATTTTGCAGCAGGCGTACCGTGCGCTCAGCTTCAGATGCCGCCGTTTCCAAAGCCTCTTGCTGATAATCGTTTAAGTTTGTGCTGCGTCGCAACACACTTTGCAGGTAGCCAAGTACCACCGTTAAGGGGGTTCGTAACTCGTGAGAAACATTACTCACAAACTGGCGCTGTTGCTCCCAGGAATCGAAAAGCCGAGACAGCATCATGTTGAAGGTTTGAGCAAGTTCTTTCACTTCACTGGGGGCATGACGTAATTGCAGCTTTGCCTCTCCCAAGTCTTTAGCTGAGATGACACCTGCCATTTGGCTCATATCTTGAAGGGGTTGGAGCGATCGCCGAATTCTAAAGGCAATTAACGCCATCATCATGATCGTTGCCAGGATACAAACGATGGCAAGGCTCCCAATGGCTGCAATTAATTGACGCTGATCCTCGGTCACATCCTGTGCCATGTATACCTTCCCCAGCATCATCCCTTTAACAGTTACCGGACTCTCACACAAAATTAGAAATTGATCTCTTACTTTGTAAACTTGAGGCTGGAGTGGCATCTCGGCGAGGGACATCAATTCAGTCGTTGCGGTGAATGAATGAGTCAAGCTTGTTGATTGAGCGAGTAGTTTACCATCTGAACTTTTGACCCAGATGAGCAAGCCCGGTACTGCCACATTGTTAATTGTCTTTTGTACCCCAGCTTTGAGGGGTAGCATCTCGCTGTAGAGTTCAACATCATGGGAAAAGCGAGCCGCGATGTATTCTACATTCTGTTGATGGGTTGCCATCAAAATCTGCTGCATTTTCCAACTTGTCCAGATAGCAACGCTGCCCAACCCTAAAACAAACAAGGCAGCAATTTCTGTCGTCAGACGAAACTGGAGCGAAGATGGATCGAGATGTCTTCGCTTAACTGAACTGATTGCCTTCCACAATCTGCTAATCCGTTGCATTGGAGGCTAACAAGGAGCTGTTCATCAAATAAACCTGATTACAAATTTCAGCGATAGAACGTTTTTGCCTGCACGTCATACCATTGTGGTTTAACTTTGACCCATATCCTAATGGCTTCCCCATTGATCAGGGGGGTTAGGGAGGTGTGAGATATGATAGTCGTAAAGTCAATTGGTATAATATATCCACTGTAGTAGAGTTGTTTTCTGTAAGATGATGTAGCTCTCAGGGAAGTATGAGTTTTTGCTGAGAAAACTGAAATTCAAAGGCTAGAGCGTGTCTACAAACTCAGGTATCCTATCAAATGTAGCGAGAGATTACTTAACAGACCAATTGTGAGATGAGAGAGGACGGCGATCGCGTCAAGGAAGTAGCACTTTCCTCACAACCACACAAGAATAGACAAGGATAGCAGCGAGCCTGCTTTGCCCAAAAAATAAATAAGAGAGTCACGTTGTGCGGCTCTCTCGATCATCAGGGTGCATCTACTAACCTTATTATTCCTCTTCGGGGCGAGGGGTGTCACCCCATAGGCATGAAGTGTTAATGAAACCTGAGCAAGCGATCACCAGAGTCGCTTCACACTTGACACTTTGGTGTGTCCCAAAAACGAACTTTTTGGGTACAGTAGTTCAGAAGTCGATTTGTTAAAGTTAAACTACCCCAGAGCTAGTTTACGGATTCAAAACTCAAAACCATGCCCTTGATTGCTGTAGAGGGTCAAAGCATCAAACGTTCCCTCGAACCCTGGTTAGCTGTTAATCTTTCCATGTTTTTTCCAGGGGTAGGACAGTTATACGTTGGTGAGAGAGTCAGGGGACTGGGATTTTTAGGCAGTCAACTGATACTGATTGCGATCGCGGCTTGGTCTATCTTCAGTCCTAACGGCAATACGGTGGCTGGGATTAGCTGTTTATTCCCCATCACCGCTCTCTATATTGTGAATTTATTTGATTCCTATTTCTGTGCGAGGAGGCAGTTAAATGTTCAATTATCTGAAAAAATTCCCAGAATTAAAAAAGACCCCTGGTTTGCGGTTTTCCTATCTCGAATCTTACCAGGGCTAGGTCAGTTGTATTTAGAAAAAGCCATTTTGGGTGGTTTTCTACTTTCATTAATTATTATTTGTTCCACCCTTGCTAATATTTTCTCTCACCTAATTGTATTTATTCCTATAATTTCAGCGGTCGCTTGTTACGATGCGTTTGTGGCTTTTCCCAAGCCTCAACGATCAAAGCCCCATCTCATTACTCTCATTGCCTTATTTGTCCTAGGAGTGGGACTGATCAGCAACTATTTGCCTCTGTGGATTGAGCAAAATATCGAACTTTTCGAGATACCCAGTAAGTCGATGTTACCGACGCTCCAGGTAGGAGACAGAATCTTAGTTCACAAATCCAGTCTTTACTCCCCACAACGGGGAGACATGGTCGTCTTTCGAGTCCCTGACTCGGCAAAACGCCTGGACAATCAGCCCAACAGCCAGGAAGCCGAATTTTTCATTAAGCGCGTGATTGGTGAACCAGGGCAAATGATTCGCATTATCAATGGCATGGTTTATCTCAACAACCAACCGCTACAAGAAACCTATATTGCAGAACCGCCCATCTATGAGTTGGAACCGCAAGTCGTGCCGACTCACTCTTACTTTGTCATGGGTGACAATCGCAACAATAGCTTTGACTCCCACATTTGGGGATTTTTACAACAAAGTTATATTGTGGGTAAAGCCTACAAAATTTACTGGCCACCCCAACGAATTCAATCACTTTTGACCAGTCATTCCTTAGAATCTCACACCTACGCCACCTTGAACGGAAACGGCTGTTCCTCCCCCATTGCGATAGGCGTCGAAGGCAATAATCGCATTGCCAAAAAGAACTGTATTGCTATTCGGGACGACGTAATCAACACCCGGTTGTAATGCAAAGCTCGTCTTATCGCCCACGGGTGAAGGTGTATCCCCACTGGCGAAGGCCGCTCCAACCCCTAGGTAAGCATCGGTTTGCCAGTTGAGAGGTACATCATAGGAAATCGTGGGCACAACAGCAGTACCAGAGCCAATTAAAGCTTGTGCTCGCAGAGAAAGGGGGAGTTCCAAGAGTTTGTAGCGTACAGCCAGGACTCCACCGATTTGCCGACCATTGCCCTGGGGTCCGTCGTTAATCCCAAAGGTCGCTCCAGCCCCCACATAACTGCCATAGGCGGCTTGAGCAGATGCGGGTTGTGCCGTTGCGCCAAAACCGACGACCGTCACTAAACCCCCTAGCATCATACCCGTTACTCCAACCAACAAGCCTTTGACTTTTAGATAAACCATTACCTTCCCCCTCACCACGTATATAGCTGAATACTGGGTTTGAGCAGATTTTAGCCTAATTTATGGGTAAACCCTATTGGGGATGGATAGAGTATCTGTTCAAGAAAAACAACGGATCTGTAGGAAAGCGATCGCCTGCGGCACCAACAAGGCAATCGCACGGTTCTACACAATCTGGTTTTTGGCCTAGAGAATTCTCAAATAGCAATTGTGTCCAGCGTTTTCTTTGTTTAAAAGTAATCTTATTCGCTTAGCAACAGAGCGGGGACCAAAAGCGATCGCTTATCGGACAGTGACCGTCAACGTCAAATCGCTCATACCCCAAACTTCAAGGAACCGACTAAATAACCGTTCACTGGCTGATGTCATATCTCCATCTGGCCCAATCATTCCACCCTCAATCAGTTTTCCTCCATCAGTTTGCAAATCCAAGCGCAATTCACCCTCATCGTCCTTGTGAAGAATCAGGCTACCCCTAGCCAAGACTTGCCCCGCACGACTAATAATGGCACACCGCATGATTTAAGTTCCTCTGGGTTTAAACGACATCCTTTATCATCATGCCAGGATATTCTCGGTGATAGAGCAATACAATGTTCCACGGTGAGCCGAAATAACATTCTGCGCTACTGTTGAGGGTATTGGCTCTTACCGCCAATTTTCTCACGAGAAATCCTTTATCATCCGAAACATGGTTGTTTCCCAACTCGCTCTGTCTCAACAAGGCCCCACCTGTTCGCGTTTTGTACTCGGTGTTTGGCGGATGGCAGAATGGGGCATGAGTTGCACAGAGATTCTGGATTTCATTCAAGCTTGCCTCAATCTAGGCATCACCACTTTCGATCATGCAGACATCTATGGAGATTACACCTGCGAACAGCTATTTGGCGACGCCTTAGCAAACATGCCTTCCTTACGCAGCCAGATGCAACTGGTAACGAAGTGTGGCATTAAGCTGGTGTCTAAAAATCGTCCGGCTCATCGCATCAAGCATTATGACACTCGTGCTGTTCATATCCTATCGTCCGTTGAACATTCGCTCAGGCAGTTACGCACGGATTATATCGATTTACTGCTGATTCATCGCCCCGATCCACTCATGGACGCTGACGAAGTGGCAACAGCCTTTAACCATTTGCGGCAATCAGGCAAAGTTTTGCATTTTGGGGTGTCTAACTTTATGCCTCGTCAGTTTAATTTGCTGGCGTCACGGCTTGACTTCCCGTTGGTGACTAATCAGCTAGAAATCTCAGTATCGCACCTTGCGGCTTTCGAGGATGGCACATTAGAGCAATGTCAGCAGTTGCGAATCTCACCCATGGCGTGGTCCCCGTTGGCAGGGGGACGCCTATTTCAGGGTATGGATGAGCAGTCCGTTCGGCTGCGCGCCGCCTTGAGCGATGTTGCCCATGAACTAGGTGAAGCGACACTCGATCAGGTAGCGTTGGCTTGGTTGCTTGCTCATCCTGCGAAAATTGTGCCTGTGATCGGCACAGGAAAAATAGACAGAATTAAGAGTGCGATCGCATCAGCAGCATTGGCATTTTCCCTCGAACAGTGGTTTGCCATTTGGAGGGCCTCAACGGGTGAAGAAGTCCCGTAGAAGATAGCGATCGCAATGATACGATCAAGGCGACTGTCGGCGGCACGCTACATGAACCCAATCTATTGATATGCATCGAATCTTCATCCCTGGCATTGCGCCACCCGCCGTACAATCTCAACCCGCTTGGTGGTTCGCATTTGTCGGCAATAAGCTTTTGGTTCGTCTCAAAGGCACAATCAGCGAAATTCCCAACCTGATCAACCTCGCAGAGATTGGCTTGGTACCCGTGCGAACCCAATTTCTCGGCACCCTGGATGCTCAACCTTGCTACTCGGCGGAACTACCTGCCGATGTCAGCCTACCCGATGGCATGACTTTGCGGGGACTGCGCGAATTGTACGGAACATTAGACGAAGACTTGTTTGTCCTCAGTGGTCGTGCCATTCAAATCGTAGACTGGGATCGTACCCACCAGTATTGCGGACACTGCGCCACGCCGACCACCCAATTACCCAATGAGCGTGCCAAGCGTTGCCCTAAATGTGGATTAGTGAATTATCCTCGTCTCTCGCCTGCGATTATTGTACTCATCTGTCGTGGTGAAGAGATCTTATTGGCTCGTGCCCCCCGCTTGCCAGCAGGGATGTATGCTTTAATCGCTGGATTTGTGGAACCGGGAGAATCTTTAGAAGAAACGGTAGTAAGAGAGGTACGTGAAGAAGTTGGGATTGAGGTTAAAGACATTCGTTATTTTGGCTCACAACCCTGGCCGTTTCCCAACTCCTTGATGATTGGATTTACTGCCACCTATGCCGGTGGTGAAATTGTGATCGAACCCGAAGAATTGTCAGATGCGGCTTGGTTTAGTAAACACAATTTACCGCGCCTGCCTTCTAAACTGAGTATTGCTCGAAAACTGATCGATTGGTTTATCTCAACCTGATCAAGTTTTGAGGTTATTCATGCGATCGCTTATTTTTCTGGTTAGTTTCACTGAGACAACCCAACATCAGCTTTGCGTATATTTATGAAATAAATGCATTAACGTTTGGGTATTTTCTCCGGGTTTCCCTTGAGAGATATATAATTCATCAATTTGAACAACGGGCATTATCTCTTTGGTTGAAGAGGTGATAAACGCTTCATCACAATGATTTAACTGGCTGTAATCAATCGATTGTTCAACGATTTCAAATCTATCTTTAGCTAGTTCCAAGATAACATCTCTTGTAATGCCATTCAAAATCCCTTCGCTGGGTGTAATAAGTTGAGAGCCTCGAAAAACAAAGAAATTTGTAGTGGTTCCTTCTAATACATCACCCTGCGAATTCATATAGATGGCTTCAACCGCATTCGTCAGTTTGGCTTGTTGAAGTGCTCCAATTGCCGAGATATAATTCAGGCTTTTTGCTTTAGGAATGAATCGCTCTATCGGCACAGTAATCACTTTTATCCCTTGTTCATAATATTTCTTAGGATATTCAGAAACAGGAGTGACAATAACCATGAGACTCGGTTGACCGAGAGGTGTAATAAA
>DATNQL010000599.1:0-23277 GCA_036704025.1 Stenomitos sp. | reverse complement strand
CCAGTCGGTCCGGGTCAGAATTCCCTCGTGACCGATGGTCAACAAGTCCCTGTGGCTGGAGCGCTCACCGATGGCCCCGCCAATCCCCATGAGATTCTAGAGATTTTCTTCAATTACACATTGGAAGATAAAGGAGTCTATGAGGCGGCGTTAGTTGGACTGTCTGCGGCACAGCGGTTCTTGGTGAATGAAGTGCAGTCTGTGTATCAATCTCAAGGGATTGATATTTCCGACAAGCACATCGAGGTAATTGTCCGCCAGATGACGTCCAAAGTTCGGGTGGACGATGGTGGCGATACCACCATGCTGCCTGGAGAACTCGTGGAGTTGCGGCAGATTGAGACGGTGAATGAAGCGATGGCAATCACAGGCGGTGCACCGGCACAATATACGCCTGTACTCTTGGGGATTACCAAAGCCTCACTCAATACCGATAGTTTCATCTCGGCAGCGAGCTTCCAGGAAACAACTCGTGTTCTCACGGAAGCCGCCATTGAAGGAAAATCGGACTGGCTGCGGGGTCTGAAGGAGAACGTGATTATTGGACGCCTGATTCCAGCAGGTACGGGATATAACGCGTATGAAGACTCAACGCTTAACCCCATAGAACCGGATTACTCGGCGGGTGGAGCAGGAGTCTATGGTTATGGAGAACGCAGCGATGCTGATTTAGACCAAGATGACCCCCTCGATGTGGTACTCGATGACCGAACCGCTCGCAATTACAGCTTGGAGGATCGGACGCCCGCTTTTGGGATGGGGGCAAACGGGTTCCCCTCAGTTCTCAAGGATGATGACGAGGACGGCGAGTTTGAGGAAGACTACCTCGATGATGATGGTGATGATGACGATGATGAGGACTAGTCTAATGCGGACTATTTCTGAACTCGCATCTCTAAGGCGATAAAGAAGGGCGACCCATTGAGGTCGCCCTTCTTTTGGCTGTGTCATATCATGTCGGTCTCATTACCCCTAGTAAAAACATCTGGGCGTCCCCGCGTCAATCCTCACGATGAGTGTTTAACCGGACATGATATCAAATTTGGGGGAATCGGATTGACGACCCCAAGGGTGGGGAGTTCGGGGGCAATCATGAACCTAGGCTTTGATTGGTGTTCGATAATTACTCTGGTCTTCCACTTCTATCGGCGGTACCGGTTCTTGATTGGTAATCAGACGTGCCCCTCGTTTGCGGGTGAAGTAATTCCACCCCCACTGAATCATCACCAAAATTTTATTGTCAAACTCAATTAAGAAAAAGATGTGAACAAAAATCCAGATCAGCCAAGCCACGAACCCCGAAAATTTAATGAAACCAAAATCTACAACTGCCGCATGGCGTCCAATCACGGCTAAGCTGCCGTAGTCGGTATAGTGGAAGGCTGGCAGAGTCTCTCCTTTAAACCGCTTTTTGATCAGATTAGCCACATACTGCCCTTCTTGCATCGCCACGGGTGCGACTCCTGGTAGGGGTTTGCCGTCTTCGTATTGGTGGGGGAAATTGGCTAAGTCCCCAATCACAAAAATATTGGGATAGTCCGGTATCGTCAGGTCGGGTTGCACAATCACTCGTCCTGCGCGATCGCATGGTGTACCCGTCGCGTTGGAGAGTATCTCCCCCATTTTAGAGGCTTTCATACCCGCTGCCCAAAGAATGGTTTGTGCCGGAATTTGCTCAATTTGGTCACCTCGACGGATACTGACAAGATTGTCCTCAATATTGGTTACTAAAGTGCTTGTCTGCACCGTAACGCCCAAATCTTCGAGTGAGGCTTGGGCTTTTGCGGACAAATCGGCTGGGTAAGGCGGCAAAACTCGGTCTATCCCTTCTAGAAGCAAAATTTGGGCTTCTGAAGTATCGATGCTGCGGAAGTCGTCTTTTAAGGTATTGTGAGCGAGCTCGGCTAAAGCCCCGGCTAATTCAACACCGGTCGGGCCACCTCCCACAATCACAAAGGTTAACCAGGCACGGCGCTTTTCGGGGTCCGTTTCTTTTTCGGCGGCTTCAAACGCGAGAAAGACGCGACGACGAATATCGAGGGCGTTTTCCACTGTTTTTAATCCAGGGGCTTTTTCTGCCCATTGTTCATTACCGAAGTAGTGGTGGCTAACACCCGTGGCGATAATTAATGTATCGTAACTGAGTTCTTGATCATTCAGTCTAATTTTTTGTTGTTTGGGGTCTACATCCGTCACTTCCCCCATTAACACTTGGGTATTTTTATGACGACTCAAAACCGCTCGTAGTGGGGATGAAATATCACCCGCCGATAAGCCACCTGTCGCTACTTGATAAAGTAAGGGCTGAAACAAATGAAAGTTTCGTTTATCAATTAATGTGACCTTGACGGGTGCTTTTCGCAGTGCTTGTGCGGCATAAAGCCCACCAAATCCGCCTCCAACAATGACAACATGGTGAAGAGGCTGGTTGTTGGCTGCATTTAACATAAAGATTCTTTCCTGAAGTTAATTTCGGCGATGATTACTGAGAAGTCATAAAGTCGAACAGGTTGCAGGGTCAAGGCTAAACGATGAAGTTGAAGATGAGGGGTACAGAGAATCCTGACTCCATGGTTTTAGGGAAAAGGGAAAAATGCTTTTTTTGATATCTCTGCCTCATCCCTCTCTAGGAGGATTACTGTCATCGTTCATCCTTTTTTTGACGGCCTCAACCTTCCGGTAACTCCTGCTTTACACAAGTTTATGTTAAAAATCAAGAAATGCAAGTATCAAACAATACGAGTCAATTGGTGACGTTTATTATTCTCTGTCTGTCCAAAATCCCTAGGGCAACTGACGTCATGAATTGAGTGATAGAGGTACGGAAAACATCAACCTTCCAAAGCTACTTCAATCAGGCAAACCGAATACCACGGATAACGGTTGCCACAACGGAAGCGCTAACCTGCCCATCTGATCCAGAAAGCACAATAGAAACTTAATCCGGTCTGATTCTGTAGGGGTTAATGAACCCAATTTAGCTGACGTTGACCAAAATTATATCCCTGCTTATTGCCAGAGTAATAGGCACGTTGAATTCTACAATATTAGCTCAATGTATTCCAGAAACCTGAAATTATGCTCCTGTTCCTGTTCATGATATTCATGCTTAATCGGCTCAAGAGCAGCGCTAGCCAGGATGGCGGGAGTATGATCCTAGATGTATATTGGGAATACCAACATTCTATAGGCGTCTCATGAAGCTATTCAGCAAAGGCTTCAGTTTACTAGTTAGCAGCTTAACCTTGATAGGATTGACTCCTCTGGCTGAAGGAAAGGCACAATTTCAGTCAATCAATGAAGAGACGGGCACGACAATAATTGCTCAAAGGCAGATGCCAACTCTTCCTATCAACAAGCTACCTCGTGAAGCGCAAATTACCATCAACTTAATCAACAAAGGAGGCCCATTTCCTTATCGGCAGGATGGTAGTATCTTCAGAAATCGTGAAAAAAGACTGCCTTCCGCACCTGTCGGATACTATCGAGAGTATACCGTTCCAACTCCAGGCTCTCCGGATCGGGGCGCACGACGGATTGTCACGGGGCAGGGAAATGAGATGTATTATACTGGCGACCACTATAGAAGCTTTGTAAGGGTGCAATAAGAAAATGGATAAGCTGCTTGCAATATTGAAGGGTGAACGGAGTTCTGGGATATACAGAGTTACCTCGGCCGTCAACATTAATGAACTTTCTTCTTTGTGTAAAGAGTATGGTTTTCAATTGTTCTACATTGATGGAAAGGACGTAAAAACCAAGGCTGATTTTTTTCAAGCATCAGCTAAAACAATGAATTTCCCAGATTATTTTGGTGATAATTGGGATGCATTCGCTGACTTTATCAATGACCTAAGTTGGTTATCAGGGAATGGATATATTTTGTTATATACTCAACCCGAACATTTTGCCAACAACACCCCTTCAGAGTGGTCAATTGCACTCGAGATCTTTCAGGAATCTGTTGAATCTTGGAAGGAAACCGAGACTCCAATGTACGTCTTGCTTAGAACTGATAGTTTGGCTCTGGATCAACTGGAAGTCCTTTAGTTGATATTCTTACCTGAGGATAGTCTATTAGTTCCTGCCTCAGTTCAATTAATAACCTGAGATTCAAAGATACTTGAAAATTTTGTATTGAATTACACCCTTGAGGACGCAGCTCGTCAATCGCACGTTTAAGTATTAATTCTCATTTGTCATGAATTGCTAATAATCATCAGCTCTTGGAGTTGCATTTAGGTACCGTTTTCGTCTATCTTCCTCGGATGGGATACAGTTCGTCACTCAAGGGAATAGCGAACCCTTAATTTAGCCACGCCCCAATTCGTTTGGGTGGCCTAGCTTCATTTTACTGAACAGTAGATGAAGCCGATTCATCGATCAAAAACTGGTGTTTTTCTGCCCAATTTCCCACGCTTTAAACCCATTCTAAGACACCAGGATAAGCAGACATTCATCATCTGTTCTCTCTTGGTTCAGCACTTAATATCCTAATTAACCAGAGTCAGAGATTCTATTCTGTGGGGACGGTAGGACAAACTCCACTCTCGTAAAATAACTTTCCACTCTAACGAACGGGAGAATACGATTTATCCTCTCGATATTCGGCTGGCTATATCGCTAAAATGACCTCCAATCCACATTTTTAGACTCAAGCCACTTTTTTAATTCAGTCGGAAGTTTGGAGGTGTACATCCATGAACAAACCTGTCTACTTTCGTGACGGAGATTTAAAAGTGATGCGCCATAGAATTTTCAACCATGACATCATGACCTGTACCCATGAGTCTGTACTCGGTAATCATCTTTATTCCGGCAGAGTTTTAGGTCAGACTGAACCTGAAGATATTATTCAGTTACACCCGAATTTAAAGTCACAATGGAATGCAATTAGCGCTCATTATGAACGGATTGGTTTAAGCTATAGTCAAAATGTCATTTGGGATGTTTCTCTGAAAATCTTGGCAGATTATCCTAACTATGACATTTCTGTTTTTTATTTTGGGGATAGTACAAATCAAGCCAGTTTGGAGGCAAATTGGTTTCGTCAGCTCGATTCCGATTGGTGTAACGTTGTGGAATGGATGAACTCCAAGAATCAGTTTATTCAACTGGCACAACAGCTTGGAGTCAGCGTACCAAAAACACTTTGCTTTGAAAACAAAACTGCGATCAAAAACTATGACATTTTACCCTATCCGTGTTATCTTAAACCAGCGATTTCTGTCGATGGTGCCGGAATAAGTCGATGTGAAAATCAGGAGCAATTAAGTCAAGCTCTGAAAAAAATCGCCGATGATTTACCCTTACAAATTCAGGAAGAAATAACGGCTTCAGCTTTTCTAAATTTGCAATACTGGGTTACGACTGATGGCGTAAAACGTCTCGCGGCAACGGAACAGATACTGGATGGGTTTGCACATAGCGGTAATCGCTATCCTAGTACACATCAACCCTGGGAAACGGTTGAACCGATCGCCGAGTGGATGGCACAACGAGGAATGAAAGATGTGTTTGCGTTTGATGTTGCAGTCGTAGAAGAGGGAGAACAAACTCGTTATTTAGCCATTGAATGCAACCCACGTTTTAATGGTGCTTCTTATCCAACGGGTATTGCGAACAAACTCAAACTTAACAGTTGGAGTCATGAAACCTTCATGACTCAATATCGCTCACTCGATCAACTCGATCTTAGTGGTATTGAGTTTAATCCTCGGACTGATACGGGTGTTGTGCTAATTAATTGGGGTAGTATTCTGGTTGGAAAAATTGGTGTTTTGTTAGCTGGCTCGATCGAGCAACAGCATGAACTGAGAGCTATTTTGAAACAGCGGCTTTGAGCTAATTAGTATCGCTTGAAAACGATATCCCCGACTCATTAAATAAGTCGGGGATATGAACCACTAGCATCACGTCTCATGGGCAGGTGTGGCGTAAAAGGTTCAGATACATTAAGATAACTAACGATTAGTGGAGTAGGCTCCCTGATATACCTGTCGAAGAATACATCAGTGGCAAAGATTATTTACGGCGATCGCATTGGTAAGCTAGGTAAAATTACTCTGGGTTGCTCCGCCGCCATCTTTGATTCAACCAGGCAGAAAGTCTTACTCACTCGTCGAACCGATAACGGACGATGGTGTTTACCGGGTGGACGGATGGAAGCGGGTGAAGAGGCGGCTGAAGCCTGTGTTCGCGAAGTGCTAGAAGAAACAGGTTTACACGTTACCATTGAACGATTGATTGGGGTCTACAGTAATCCCCATTTGATTATTGAATATGCAGATGGAGAACGCTGTCATTTCGTTGTACTGCACTTTGAAGCCACATCCATGGCTGGCAAATTGAGTATTAGTGAAGAAACCACTGAATATGGCTATTATTCCCTCAATGAAATTGCGAGCATGGATGTGATGGAACATCATTTAGAGCGGATTCAAGATACTTTTAATCCTCAAACTTCCGCCTTTATCCGATGATTTCCCTTAGCCGTTACCGGCGAGTACAGCCTCACCACGTCGATAAAATTCACGGGCATAATCTGTCCAAGTTCCCTGCCCCCAATACCGGAAACAACTGGTTTGAAGTAGCAAGTTGTACAGCAAAGCTTGCTGATATTCAAACTGCTTCGTGACTGAAGCGTCTTGCTGCACTAAGGAGTCATACTTTTGATGAAATGCAGCGCTAAGTTGGTTCATTGGCTCTAATACATTTTCATAGCCTTTGACCCAACTTAAACTATTAGTCCAAGAGGCACCGTCCATGTGGAATTGGTGGTCAGTTTCTTTTAATTGTGCGATCGCTTTTTCTACCGCTTCTGGTGTTGCATGATCTGGGTCAACTTGTTGCCAAATTTTGTGTTGATTAATCCCTTGGCAAGTAGGATAATCCTCAAAATTTACCCCGGCTGCCTCCAGCAGTTCCAGATATTCAGTCCCGTTGATAGGGACAACACCTGTTTTTCCGCCCCCTTGATCGCGCAATTCATGATAAATTCGGAAGAAGTCACGGGGATATTCATTCATCATCACGCCACCGTTTTCTCCATCGGCAATTTGGGTGACCACAGAAGGAACGCTGAGATTACCTAATTGTTGTTTACCCCGTCCTTTAGCCTCAAAATAAGGCTGCATTTGAGCCACTAATTTTGTATCCGAACCCTGAGTTTTAATCAGTGCTGTGATGCTAATTATTTCACCTTGAGAATTGCGCACCACTAAACGATTAGGAACATATTTCTGTTCATAGCTTAATCCTGAACCATCCAGATTCTCAACCGAATGTTCCTGCACCATCAACCAGCGATATCCACATTCTTTCAGGGCTTTGATGTATTCATATAGAGTATCTGGGTGATTAGGTAAATGCATTTCTGGCGGCGAAAAACCTTTAACCCGCTTCAGGGCATCGTAGCCAAAAATAGCGGCAAAATAATGTTGCCATGCCTGAATGTGGAGTTTAATATCAGGAATTGGCGTCGAGGGCACGACAGCATGACTCCACATCGTTCCTAACCATTCCACATAAGGCTGGTACTGAGAATCACAGGTAATCCGTTTGAGATTGTTGAGAATGTCTTCTCGTCCCAATTGGCGCAATCCCCACAACAAATTGCCAGAGTAATCGAGCATAATTCGGGGATTGCAACCCTCCCAAACCAGTTGGGGAATAAACTCTCCCATGCGGCTATAACACCAAGCAAAGGGTTCAGCATTGTGGTTATCCCCTTGGTTGGGATGTTCAAACATGTGCTGGAGATTGCTGATCAATTCCCCATTGGCACCCGCTGGAATGGTGGGTTGGTGCATGTGGAGAGCACAGGCAAATCCTGCCGTGATATCTTCCAAACGAAGATTTGTCCTAGGCAAAAATACAGGTTCATGATGGTTCACCACCGAACTGATTTCTGTCTCCCACCCGCAGATATTGGGTAAGCCTGACCTCAATTCTTCTAATGTAGGTAGGTTGGTAGATGGTACTGTTGCAGTCATAGGACGTTCCTCGATTCTCGTTGAGCGATCGCTTCTTGCGACGCCTTCGAGCTAATCGCCCTCAACTCTAACCTAAGACAGCAATCGCTGAGTTCGGATGCAGGAATAAATTAATCATGCCCTGCCAGGTCTACCCTAGAGATAGAGGTTCTGTCTCCGTCCTGAGGTATGCCACATCACTACTGTTGCAATTAACCCACTTCGCCGGATTCATCAGCAGGGAATAGCAGGGGGGCAATGAACGCTGTGAGAATGCCTCCCATCACCAAAATTTCAGCAATGATTAGGACAGTATTTCGTTTCATCGTGTTAGTAGGCTTCACTTGTTAACGATCAGGAACGACTAAAAAAAGAACGTATTTGCTGAATCCAGGTAGTCGGCGCATCCTCTGGACGATATTTAAATTCAAACATTGAAACAATGAGTGGTAAACCCCCTACCTTAATACCCATCAATAGGTGCATGAGTAAACAAACTACTAGTATCACCCATCCAGCGAGATGCAATTGATACCAAATATGGTTTAATTCCCTAGTCGGAAGCCATTCCTCTTTCATCATTCTGCCAGTAATTAACGCCCAGGTTGCAGCGAGTAACATCACCGTATTTACAATGCGGTGCAAGCTGTACCACCCAATGGGTTTACCAATTTGTGTAAGTTTGGTGAATGAGTCGGATTGTACCAAACGTTTATGGCCCACATGAAAACTGTATAAGGCAAAAACAGGCATCATCAGAAGTAAGGCTACGCCAAAGGTGCCATGAATCCCAATAATGTCATTAATTTCTGGCAGTGGTAGCTTAACTAATCGTCCATCAAATGTGTTGTATACCCAAAATGCGGTAATAATCGCTAACAAAGCAATCAGGGCATTAATTCCATGGAGGAATCTCAGCAATGAAGGCTGATAAGGTTTAGAGGCAGGCATTCTCATCTCCTGGCAGACTGTAAATAAGAACCTTTTCTTTTCCTATGAGCATGACAGCAAGCAACTCAAGTGGCTTAAACGCCTTCTAAGATAGCAACAAATCCGAAAATGAGAAATAATAATCCACCGATGGCTGTAACCACCCGTTCAGAAATTCGCCCCGCAATTAAACGTCCCCCAATCACGGCGATCGCTGTACAAATTCCATGCCCCAAGATCGCTCCAGTCGTGACACCAAATGGCTGATAAGAAGCGGCTAAAGCAATCGTACTAATTTGAGTGCGATCGCCCCATTCGGCTAAAAATGTCATCACAAAAGCTTGGCATAAAATTGCCAGATTGGGAGATGCGGCCCACGCATTGACTGGCATTGTGATTGTTCCTCCTTCGTTCTGTTGAGCTACCGCACAGGCCGCTTCTTTTGCTCCTGAGTTTTCTGATTTGATAGGCATTCGACTAGCGTCATAAATGAGCTTTAGTCCAAAGCCGATAAATAAAGAAATTTCCCCAAAATGAATATAATTTTTAGGGAGCAAGGATACTATCTGCCCTAACGTTACAGATAGTAAAGTCATGGCGGCTAAGGCGGCTAAGACACCCACAAAGACCAATCGTCGTGAATGGCGCATCGCCAAAATAACAGCAATAAAAAAAGTTTTATCGCCTAACTCAGAAATCGTAATTAGTAAAAGACCCGCCGTAAAAGCTGCTAACATTCTCTCAAGCTCCTCTCAATTTCCAACTGACCGGATGGAGCTTGATGAGACAAACAAGACCTCACCAAGCTCACATCTGATGTGAACTTAGTGAAAGTCTCGCTCCCAAGTTTTTGCCGTTTCAGCCTACAACTCTACATTAGGCGAAACTCAAAGTTAAAACTTGTCACCTGAACCAGGCTTTTCGCCAGTATGTTGACTCAGGTGTCCTGGTCTATTGGTTACCAGGAGCTACTCCCTTTCTCTACTATTTTTATATCATAAATTAACAATTAAAGAAAGAGGCTATTCGCTGAATTACAAATCAAATAGCTTTCATTTTCAATTCATTTTTATTGAGAATTTGACACTCCCACAACTACATATCGATCTTTTGGGCGGGACTTGTGGTAAGCTTTGACGCCTTTAATAAAGCCTATTTCCACACCCTACACCCCACACCCCACACCCTTTATGACAATTTGGCTATGGCAATTTAGCTGCACATCAGCTTAGCTATAGAGAAACTGTCTGTGTAGCAACAAATCTGGAACTTGGTATCACTATGATACTTTTAGAGGAATGCCTGGATTGCCCTGATAGACCATTGTGACGATTGAACCAAATTTTTTGTTAAGTTTCAGCTCACTTGAAATAGGTGTAGTTAAAGTTGGTTGGGAACCTAAAATTGACGAAAGTTGACTAAGGCGGGAAGAAAGAACAGTTATTTGGGAAAGCCCGAAAACTATCCACAGCCAAAGGAGTGTCACAATGGCAAAAGTAGCAATTAACGGATTAGGCAGAATCGGCAGAGCCGTTTTTAAAATCATTCAAGACAATCCAGACTTGGAACTCGTGGCGGTAAATGACCTTGTTCCACCGAAAAATCTAGCTTATTTGCTCAACTACGACACCGTCTATGGTCGGTCTAAAAATAAGGTTGAGAGTGATGAAAATAGCTTGATTATAGACGGAAAACATTACAAAGTTGTCAGCGAAAAAGACCCCGCTCAATTGCCCTGGGGGAGCTTGGGGATTGACTTAGTCTTTGAATGTACCGGTCTTTTTACGAGTAAGGAAGCGCTAGAAAAACACATTCAGGCAGGTGCCAAATCCGTGATTCTCTCGGCTCCCACAAAGAGTGAGGGAATCGAAACAGTGGTTTATGGGGTGAATCATGTCCCAGAATCCGCTAACATTTTCTCTTGTGCTAGTTGTACCACCAACTGCATTTCACCAGTGGTGGAAGTGATGGGGCGTCGAATTGGAATTAAAAAGGCAATTCTGACCACCATTCATGCTTATACTGCTACTCAGGCCATTGTGGATGGGCCGAGTAAGAAGCAAGTGCGTGAAGGGCGAGCAGCAGCCGCTAACTTTGTACCGAGTACAACAGGAGCTGCGATCGCAACCACCAAAGTGTTACCTCAGTATAAAGGGAAATTTGATGGTGTAGCCGTTCGTGGTCCAATTCCGGTCGGTTCTATCTCTGATATTATTTTCGTCACCGAAAGACCC
Organism: Stenomitos sp.; assembly: GCA_036704025.1. Lineage (GTDB taxonomy): Bacteria > Cyanobacteriota > Cyanobacteriia > Cyanobacteriales > Coleofasciculaceae > Allocoleopsis. Next base: position 12,140 of record DATNQL010000599.1, on the reverse strand, counting down.
ACAACGGTTGAGGAAATTAATGCTATTTTCCGAGAAGAAGCCGAAAGCGATCGCTATAAAGGGATCATGAGCGCTTGTGATGAAGAAATCGTCTCCTCTGATATTGTGGGTGATGCCCACGCTTCCATTGTTGATTTAACCATGACCCAAGTTGTCGATGGTGACTTGGTCAAAGTCATGAGCTGGTATGACAATGAATGGGGTTATGCCAATCAAATGGTTCGCGCTGCTGTTGAAAAGGTGAAAGCTTAATTTTCATCGGCAAAAACTCCTTTTTGGCGTCGAAATGACCGGAAAAATTCTCCCAAAAAGGGTATGAAAGGTAGTCAAAATAGGAAACTGGAACCTCACCTATTTCTACAAGCCAAAGAAGAGGGTGGGCTAGACTCACCCTCTTTCATCTTGAATTCATGCTGAGAGTGTTAGAGAAAACATTCCTATTGACAGAATACGAATATCATTTGAGGGAGTTCCTTCCAGTGACGGAACATTAATCAACACCAAACTCAGCAGTAGGGCTAACAGCGTCAGAGAGGAATATCTGCTAAGCGTAGATGGAACTCCAATCAAGACAACGCCTATTTCTCTAACCGCAATGTAAAGGAATTGTCAGGAGTCAACGAATTTATTCAAGACTCTGTTAAACATCCGGAAGGGCAGAACTATAAAAGGTAGAAAGCAATGGACACAGTAAGTAGAAAAACTCTTGACAGAGTGGACGTGTTTATGCGTAAAACCAAAATTATCTGCACTCTTGGGCCTGCCAGTTCGGACTATGACACCCTCAAAGCCATGGTCGAAGCTGGGATGAACGTGGTTCGGTTGAACTTCTCTCATGGCGATCATGCAACCCATCTAGAGTACATCCGCACCGTTCGCAAAGTTGCTGCCGACCTCAAACGCCCAATTGCCATTCTGCAAGATTTGCAAGGGCCGAAAATCCGTGTTGGGGATATGGAAGATGGGGTCGTTCTTCAAGAAGGCGAGAAGACGACGATCACGATGGAGGATATCCTCGGCACAGCACAACGCTTTAGTTCAACCTACAAAGGCTTAGCTCAAGATGTGAAAGCTGGGGATGCGATCCTGCTCAACGATGGCTTACTCAAACTTGAGGTAGATCAGGTGAGTGGTGAGGAGATTCACTGCACCATCATCTACGGGGGAGAGTTAAAAAGTCATAAGGGAATCAATCTCCCGACCGGTTCAATCTCAGCCCCACCTCTGACCGATAAGGATAAAGAAGACTTGATGTTTGGCTTAGAGCAAGGCGTGGATTACGTCGCTTTGTCCTTTGTGCGGAAAGCCTCAGATTTAGAGCAAGTCCGAGAGATTGTGAAAAGCTCTGGTAAATCGACTCACATCGTGGCTAAAGTGGAGCGTCACGAAGCCGTAAACGACCTGGAGGGGATTGTTGCGGCTGCCGATGTGATCATGGTGGCGCGTGGGGATTTGGGCGTGGAAATGCTCTTAGAAGAAGTTCCTCGCATTCAGAAGACCTTGATTGACACCTGCCACAGCTATCAAAAGCCCGTGATTACCGCCACCCAGATGCTGGAGTCGATGATTCAAAACCCTCGTCCAACTAGGGCTGAGGTTTCTGATGTTGCTAATGCGATTCTAGATGGTACAGATGCCATTATGCTTTCGGGCGAAACATCAGTCGGTCGCTATGCCGTAGAAGCAGTGAAGACGATGGCGAGCATTGCCGAAACCACCGAGGAACGTTTGGCTGCTTCTTCCATGTTCATCAATGGGAAGCGGGAACACACGATTTCTAACGCCGTTGGTTATGCCGCTTGTCAACTGGCGCAGAATATTAATGCTAAGGCGATTATCTGCTTCACCGAACATGGTTTCACTACACGCGTTCTGTCTAAGTATCGCCAGCAAATTCCGGTGGTTGCTGTTACGCCAACCGAAGAAGTGCAACGTCGGCTAACACTGTATTGGGGTGTTCAGTCTTTACAGTTACAGGAAGTTCATAACACAGACGCCATGATTATTTTGGCGGAACAAGCGGCTCTCCAACATGGGTTTGTGGAGAGGGGAGATATTGTAGTGATGATTGCAGGTTTACCCCTGGCCATTACGGGTGTTACCAATTTAATTAAGGCGCACCGCATTGGGGAACAGGTGGCAGTTTAACGGTTTTTGACTGTAGAGAAGAGCGTTTTATTTAAACGTTTTTATTCCAGCCCCCGGATTATCTGGGGGGTTATTCTTTTTACTATCTATAAAGAGTTGCTCCTCTCTCGCCTACTCTTCAATCACCTCAATTAAATCTTCAATCATCACATCAAACGTGCGAGCTAGCTTTTGCAACGCTGTCACGTCAACCGTTGCTAATCCAGGAGAACGGGCATAGGTTCTGAGAGTACTGTAGACAACCCCTGAACGCTCAGAAACTTCCTTGAGCGTCCAACCTCTCTCTTCGGCGAATTCTCGAATTCGCAGCCTAACTAAGCCCATATACTTATTGACAAATGACTAATACAAGTCATTTAATATTTTTGTACAAAAGTAATCGCCCTGCGGCTTGGACAACTCAAGGGCGATTACCAACTATCCCCCAATAAATTGGAGGCACATTACATGATATCAATACCGCAGCCGCTCTCAAGGGCTGTGCCTCACTTTGCTCAACTTCCAGCAAGAGGGAGAGGCACATGACGTACAAAAACCAACTTTACCCTTGGTGCATCATCCGCCATCTCCCCCAATTGCAACGGCTGGTTGTTTGCCGCCATCGTCGTCGCAACGATGCCGAAGATCACCTGCGACTGCTTCAGCGGATGATTCCCCATGCCTCTTACAGCATTATCTTTGACCCAACCTTAGATAGCGCTGAGGCAATAGTCAAGAGCAAACAACCTCTCGAAAAACCCACGCTGTCTTTGTAAAGACGGGAAGACTGAAAAAGGCGATCGCACCTTGAATCATGAGGGAGCGATCGCTTTTGGCAGTTTATGAAAGGCGATCGCCTCCCAGACACTACCTACAGCACAACTCATTCTTCCTGATCGGATTCATCAGAGACACCCCCTAACCAGACCACTAAATCATCCTCATCCGAGAAATCAAGCAACGCCTCAGCTAAGTCCTCCAACTGAGTCAGCGATAACTGGCGAATGCGCTTCTCTAACTCAGGCTCAACCGTACCAATTCGCCGAGTGAGTAGGCGCATAATCACTGCCAACTCTCCTTCGAGCCTACCTTCGAGCCTACCTTCGAGCCTGCCTTGTTGCAGACCTTCCTCCATCCAGCTAGTGACGATTTGCATAACCACCTCGCGCTCCTCTGGTATAAACCTAGCAATCTCAGTCCTGAAAATCTCTTCTTCCTCAGCAGTCAGGCGTAAATAAGTATCAATAAAGCCAGAGATTAACTGCATCCGTGCTGGGTTAAGCCGCAAAGTTGCCAGTAGACGTAGACATTCAGACTTCACTCTGGGACGGTCTTCAGGCACTATGTTCATTTTAGCCATGAGTGCACTAGCAACCGGATTCTCATGCTGTAGGAAATCTCGCCAATTCAGCCGATTTAGCTGAATCACTGCGTAGTTGAATTCCAAAACCACCTTATCGGGAAATTCCACTCGATAAATATTCGGCTCTGGTCTTTGAGGTACATCATAGGAAAAGATGACAATAGGATAAACAGGTATTGCAAATTTCTCCGTCAATCGCGCGAAATAGCGGAACATCCGCCGCCCAAACTCCGCTTGTGGGTAAGCCTGGTTTTCTACATGAATCAGAAAGCATGATTCTTGACCCCTAAATCTGGCTTTCACTACCAAATCAGCTTCATATTGATCACCGGCAGTAACATCAGTAAATACCTCTGTGTTTTCAAAGGTGATAGAACCAGGTTCCAGATAAGCAATAACCTGTGGGAAAAATAGTTCCAAAAACTCGAAAAAGAACGTAGAGAGTAATTCTTTAAATAAGCGATCGTGGTCAATCATCTCGCTTTCGCTTGCATAGAAATCCCTTGAAAATTAGCCCCACAAACTCTGCGTCCCTTGGCGAAAACCTCTGCGACCCTCTGTGTTAAAAAACCTAATATTCCAATGCCAACGGACACTATATCACGTCAAAATCGCCCCACCCATGAGCTTAGAGTAACGATATTCCAACTCCTGTTTCATCAAAGGCCAACTATCCAAAGTTTCATCCTGGATAATCACCTTCTCCGCTGCATCCCGTGCCAAATTCAAAACATCTTGGTCTTCCACCAAACTAGCTAACGCAAAATCGGCTAACCCTGATTGTCGCTTACCCAAGACTTCTCCTGGCCCCCGGAAACGCATATCCATCTCAGAGATAAAAAAGCCATCCTGAGATTGTTCCAAAACACCCAAACGCTGACGGGCTGTATCCGTTTTCGACCCGCTCATTAGTAAGCAGTAAGATTGGTGAGAACCCCGACCCACACGACCTCGCAACTGGTGCAACTGAGATAATCCAAAACGCTCGGCATTCTCAATCATCATCACGGTAGCGTTGGGGACATCCACACCGACTTCAATCACAGTAGTCGAAACGATGATTTGAGTTTGGTTGTCCCGGAAAGCATTCAGCGCCTCATCCTTTTCTGCTGAACTCATGCGACCATGGAGCAAACCAACCTGACATTCTGGGAAAATACTTTCAGACAGTCGTTGATGCTCTTCAACCGCCGATCGCAAATCCAATTTTTCTGATTCTTCAATCAGGGGCAATACAATATACGCTTGACGCCCTTGCACAATCTCCCGGCGAATCAGCTCATAGGCATGGTTGCGTTCCTTTCCCCCTAGTACAGTGGTATGAATCTGCTGACGTCCGGGCGGCAATTCATCAATCTGACTCACATCCAAATCGCCGTGCAATGTCAGCGCTAGAGTTCGGGGAATAGGGGTTGCAGTCATGGTTAAGACGTGAGGAGACTGCCCTTTTTGCTGCAAACGCGCCCGTTGTTGCACGCCAAAGCGATGCTGCTCATCAATCACGACTAAACCCAATTGTTGGAAGTTCACGGTGTCTTGAATTAGGGCATGAGTCCCCACCAACAGGGGTAATTCACCCGTTTCTAGCTGAGCATGAATTTGGCGGCGCTTTTTGGTCGTCGTAGAACCGGTCAACAATTCGACGGGCAAATGCAGCAGGTTGAACCAGCCGACAAGTTTACGATAATGCTGTTCGGCTAAAACTTCTGTCGGAGCCATCAACGCCGCTTGGTAGCCGGATTGAATCGCTGCCAAGATAGCTAGGACAGCCACAACGGTTTTCCCTGAACCCACATCCCCTTGCACTAAGCGATTCATCGGGGTAGAAGATTGCAAATCGTTGAGGATGTCGTTAATCACCCGTTTTTGAGCATTGGTGAGCTCAAAGGGGAGAAGTTGATGGAATCGGTTAATCAGTTGACCCGTAGGAGCAAGGGCCGCACTGGTTTCTTGTCGCTTGAGAGCCTGACGGCGTTGGAGAAATCCTAATTGTAAATAGAAAAACTCATCAAATACTAATCGGCGTCGGGCTGCCGCCAGGATATCATTATCAGCAGGGAAATGGATATTGGCGATCGCATCACTCACCCCAGTTAATCCATACTGTTTCCGTAAGCTAGATGGAAGCGGCTCTTTGAGTTGGGAAGCATAGGGAAGCACTTCAATCACAGCCAGTCTCACAATATCAGCGGGTACGCCATCCGTGAGCGGATATACAGGCACGACTCGACCAATCGTCAGAGAGTCTATGGTACCGTCTGCGTGGTCTAAAATTTCCAATTGTGGGTCTTCCAGGGTCAAACCATACTTATTCTTCTTCACTAAACCCGATGCTGCCACTATCGTCCCAGGAGGATAACGATACTTGTTTTGTTCCTGCCAACCGCGATGACTGTAGCGAGTACCCGCAAAAAAACGATTGAGTTTAATTTGACCTGTTGCATCCTGAAGTAACAGCTCAAAAATCGTTAATTTCTTATTTTTCGGGCTGGTAAAGCAGTTACAGCGCTTAACGCTTCCTACAATCGTCGCCGTTTCGCCCGCTTCCAGGTTACAGATATTGACCTGACGCGCATAGTCAATATGGTCACGAGGGTAGTAGTAGAGGAGGTCACGTAGTGTGATTAAGCCCAGACGTGCTAAATACCCACTTCTTCTAATACCAATTTCTTCTACCTCAGAGAGGGGTTGGTCAAGACTCAACGTCAGTGTTTCTGTGACTTGACTTTGAGGTTGAACTAAGGGGGTTGTTCGAGGGATTTTCACCTGAAGGGATGGTGAGGGTGATGTAGCGGCTGCCCCCTCAGCGTTTCGGCGCTCAGTCTCTTGCTGGAGCTGATACAGCAATCGGCGTGTATCTGCAACCAGATGTTGTCGTTGTTGCAGCGTCATCTGAGGATAAATGGCAAACTTAGCAGCCGTTTCTTGCCACTGGCGTCTCTGGGTTGGCATGAGGTGGTTAGGCGTTTCGCCGAAACTGAGGCAGAGGAACTCGCTAAAGCGGTATTGATTGCCCATCAAATCAATAAAGCCTTTGTCCGCTTCTACAGCAAGAGCCTTTTGCAGTCGCCGCCAATCTGGTGATTCTATTGCCACAAATTCCCCCTCTTTCCCGTTGATGGTTTGCAGGTTGCAGGTTATGAGTTCTAACGTTCAACCTTTAACATTCAACCTTCGATTTTCAACCGTTACCCCTTAATCCTCAAACCAGCTTGCGCGCCATGCCGCTTCGGCTTGAGCCACAGACCGTTCTCGCTGTTTTTTGTGATACTCTCGCTGAAGCGTATTTCTCTTGGCCCAAAGGTTCCGAATTTGATTGCGTCCAGCATTTAAAGCGGGGTCAGTGAACTCTATTTCTGACAAACGCAGGTTAATGGCAATGATACGGGTTAAGGTTGAGTCTTCGGAATCATCCTCACTTTCGGTTTCCATCAACAAGTTTAAGAGATTAGGGGAGCCAACCGTTACTGACTCTGTAGAACTATCGGCTTTGGCAGCGGCTTCTAAGACAGCGGCAGGTAATTTACTGGGGATGATACCCGTTTGTTGTAATAAACGGTTGGTGTTCAAAGACAGAGTTTCCAAGGTTTGCGCGATGGCTTCCTCCAACTGCTCTTGCCACTGCGCTAGTTGTTCGGGTTTCGTTAGCTCTGGGGTGCTGATGTCAATCGTTTCTGGCGCTTCTAAGTTGCTTGGCACCGGCTCAACGATGGATAAGGGTTCTGGCGCAATATCCTGTGGTGGCTCGCTAATGGTGAGTTCTGGCGGAGGTGCTGGCTCATGGCTGTCCGTCACTTCTACCTTGGTTAGTTTTTTCGACGCTTCTAAGTGTGAGAGCAACTGTCCTTGAACCGTCTTTCCCGCTTGTTGGATGGATTGCTGCAATTTTTGCCGCTGATTGAAAGACAAACTCAAAAACGCTTGAGGATACCCTTGAGTACAAACCTGATAGGTTGCCAAAACAAGCTGACGCCGCACCGCTTGTCCGAGTAACTGTAGATATTGGGAATAAGTCTTATCCAGTTCTGCTCGTAACAGAGTCGTCGCTTCCTCTAAGGCAGCTAAATCTTGCTCAATTCTTTCAATTGCTCTCGCCATACCACACAGCTATTACTTCCGATACCAAAATGCTAACAATTGCTAACATCTCTTCCTCATTTGCACTGGGGGTGACGGCACGCTTCCAGTCCAGAGGCTTTCCTCGGTCGATCTGACCGCTAATTCCAAATTGATAAAAGCGTTCAAGTCTCTATCAATCTCCAGGATAACGGCTGATACCGCTATCAGATTCTAGGAATAGGCCACACTTTGGTGCATAAACCGTCTAAAACGCTCAGAACAAGTTAGCAGCATTCTCGTGGAGTGCTTTCCCAAAAAGGCTCTGAGCTTGATTGAGAAGTCCAAACGAATTTGCCTGTGTGATATCGAACTGGGGTGGAGTCACTGATTTTCCAGTTGTGTCGATAAACTCCCACTGCTCACCAGTTTTCACAGCTACCCGTCCCTCGCGGAAGGCTCTGGCTTCATCAAATTGGGGTGGGAGGATAAACTGACCACTCACGTCAATATACCCCAATTGCTTGCCCAATCGGGCAGGGGCTAACCCGTCATGAAAGCCAAACGCGATCGCATCATGCGGTGAAAAAGCACTGGACGGATGCCCTGCAAACTGAGGTGAAATGACAATCTTGCCAGTCTGGTTCATGTAGACCAGTAGAAGGAATAAAGGATAAAGCAGATCTAGCTCTACCCTTTACCCCTGTCCTATCCTATTGAGTTATTTGCCCATTTGTGCAGCAACTTCCTCAGCAAAGTTGGATTCTTCTTTCTCAATACCTTCACCCAGGACGTAGCGCGTAAAGCGACGGACTTGGATATTTTCACCCAACAGAGAAATGGTTTGCTTCACCAACTCTTCCACAGAGATGCTTTGGTCGCGGATGTAGGGTTGATCCATCAAAGAAAGCTCTTTCAGGCGTTTTTCAATCCGACCGACAACAATCTTTTCTTTGATATTATCCGGCTTGCCCGCTAGGTCATCCCGACCCATCTCAATATCTTTTTCTTTTTGAGAAATTTCTGCGGGGATGTCCTCGACCTTTACGTACTCAACGTTCGGGCAAGCTGCAACTTGCATCGCGATGTTCCGCACCAAGTCTTGGAACTCCTCGCGGCGAGCCACAAAATCCGTCTCGCAGTTCACTTCAACCAATACGCCGACTCGACCGCCGGTGTGGATATAACTACCCACCAGTCCTTCAGCGGCTACACGACCGGCTTTTTTCTCGGCTGAGGTGATACCCTTTTGCCGTAGCCATTCTGCGGCTTTGGCAATGTCTCCCTCAGTCTCTTTGAGAGCTTTTTTGCAATCCATCATGCCAGCGCCGGTTTTGTCGCGCAGCTCCTTGACGAGTTTTGCCGAAATTTCCGCCATCTTGCTTTTATCCCTACTTTATGAACCTAGATTACACACTAATTATTCTTCGCTACCCTCGCCATCCTCTGCGGCAAAAGAGTCGATATCGTCGATTTCGTCTATCTCTTCCTCGTCAGCATCGTCCATTGCGCCTTCGTAGTCTTCATACTCTTCTTCGGCTTCGAGCTGACCGTGACGTCCTTCATAGATGGCGTCCGCCAATTTACCCACTATGAGCTTAATGGAACGGATGGCATCATCATTAGCCGGAATCGGAATATCGACAACATCAGGGTCACAGTTCGTATCCAACATGGACACTAGAGTCAGTCCCAGCTTTTCGCATTCCAAAATGGCGTTGTACTCGCGCCGTTGGTCTACGATAACCACCACATCGGGGACTTTCCGCATCAGTTTGATGCCACCCAAATATTTCTGAAGCTTGCCCAGTTCCCGACGCAGAACGGAGGCTTCTTTCTTGGGCAGTAAGTCGAGTGCGCCACTTTCATCTCGCCGTTCTAATTCCTTTAAGCGCTCCACCCGTGTCTTAATGGTTTCCCAGTTGGTGAGCATTCCGCCCAACCAACGTTGGTTAACGTAATACGCTCCACAACGAGATGCTTCTTGGGCAATAATCCCTGCCGCTTGGCGCTTCGTGCCGACAAACAGAAACTTCTTACCTTGCTCGGAAGCCGTCCGCATGTAGCTATAGGCTTCTTCCATCAACTGGGCAGTCTGCACCAAGTCAATGATGTGGACGCCATTTCGAGACGTGTAGATATACGGCTCCATCTTGGGGTTCCACCGCCTGGTCTGATGACCAAAGTGAACCCCTGACTCTAGCATTTCCGCTAAAGAGATAACTGGCATTATTTTTTTGAACTCCTGATTCGGGTTTACCTTCCATCCAGGCGGATTTCCAAGTTGTTGATACTTCTAGAAACACCCGAAACCCTGAATGTGCAGAATTTAAACAACTTTTCTAGGGTAGCATAATCAGTCGATTTTTGAGGTGCGCTTTTTGATGGGTATGGCCTTCACCAATTTTTTTTAAACTCAGTACATTAATGAAACGCCTCGTTTTTCATGCATGGTTAAAAAGATTCTCAAAAAAACAGTGAGGCTTCTCCGGCATTGGATGCAAGCCTTAAACATGGGTTCTCGATACAAAGGGCAAGGGGGTGGCTCCTTCAAATCGCCAAAAAGGTCGCCACAGCCGACCACTCAGGAACTGACACTGGAGCAAACGACAGCATCAATTTCTCAAACATCCCCTACTCCTAGAGAGGCGCAGTCAGCTCAAACTACACCCAAGCCGGATAACGAAGCCGCTCGGCTCAAGGCACTCAAGCGCTATCAAATTCTTGATACATTCCCAGAAGTTGAATTTGATGACCTAACAGCCTTAGCCGCGCATATTTGCGGTACTCCCATTGCCTTAGTTAGCTTAATTGATGCTGATCGGCAGTGGTTTAAGTCAAAAATTGGTCTAGCGGCAACGGAAACCCCTAGAGAAGTAGCATTTTGTGCTCATGCCATTGTGAAACCGGATGAATTGCTGCTGGTTCCCAATGCGTTAGAAGATGAACGGTTTGCCACTAACCCTCTAGTTACCACAGACCCCAAGATTCGATTTTACGCGGGTGCCCCTTTAGTCACGCCCGATGGCTTTCCTATCGGCACTTTATGCGTGATTGATCGGATTCCCCGCACACTCAACCCAGAGCAGAGAGAAGCCTTATGGGCTTTAAGTCGCCAAGTGATGTCGCAACTGGAACTCCGGATTCATCTCTCGAAGTTAGAACGTATGATGAACAAGCGTAAAAAAGTCGAGGAGGTGCTGCGTCGCCGTAATCAGCAACTACACCAAACTCTAGAGGAGTTGCGACACACTCAATCCCAACTCATTCAAACCGAAAAGATGTCTAGTTTGGGTCAACTGGTGGCTGGTGTTGCACATGAAATCAACAATCCCGTCAACTTTATTCATGGCAACCTTCCTTATATTAGTGATTATATTGAAGATTTACTAGAACTCTTATTTCTTTATCAACATCATTACCCCAATCCAGTTTCTGAGATTCAACAGCAATTAGAAGTCAGAGATGTAGGTTTTATCACTGAAGATTTACCCAAAATCCTATCCTCGATGAAGTTGGGGACAGAGCGTATCCATCAAATTGTTTTGTCATTACGGAACTTCTCCCGATTGGATGAATCGGAAAAGAAGCCAGTCAATATCCACGAAGGAATTGACAGCACGTTGTTAATCTTGCAGCACCGCCTGAAAGCCACAGCGACTAGACCAGCCATTCAGGTGATTAGGAAATACGGCGAAATTCCCTTAGTGAATTGCTTCGCTGGACAGCTCAATCAAGTTTTCATGAACCTCTTGAGCAACGCGATTGATGCTTTTGAGATTCAGCAGAAGTCAACCATAGACAGTCAACCCAGCATAACTCCTTGTATCACTATTTGCACCGAGGTCATTCATCCTGGAGATGAACTGAGCCCAACACAAAATCAACGAACAAGAGAGCGAGTCAAGATTTGCATTGCTGATAATGGTTCCGGTATTCCGGATGCCATTCAGAAACGCATATTTGATCCATTTTTTACCACAAAATCAGTGGGATATGGCACAGGATTAGGACTATCCATTAGCCATAAAATTGTCGTCAATCAGCATGAAGGTTTCCTCCAATGCCTGTCACAACCAGGACAAGGAACAGAGTTTAGGATTGAGATACCCATTCGTGATTAATGGTTTAACTGACTTTTAGTATAAGCCGCATAAACGCCTTTAACGTTATACCAATTGAGAAAAATTCGGGCAATTTCTAAGGCTAATTGGGGCTTGCCTTGATTAATTAACCATTGTAATAAAGGAGCCATTGTTCGTTCATTTAGCCTACCACCTAGGGAAAGAATACCCCAGAGAATTCGATGTAGCCAAGTCATCTGAATCATCATCCGTACTTCCCAAGTGGGGTGCTTTTCATAAAACAAAACCCCCATACGTCCCCGTTGAATTTCTCGCTCAATCATCCGGGGAATTTGGTCTAAAGCAAAGGGAGGATGCCAGTGGTAGCCTACCGCTTCGGGGCATTTGATCAGTTTTAAACCTAATTGTTTGAGTCTGACACCGAGTTCTAAATCTTCCCAACCGTAGAGTTGGAAGCGGGTGTCGAAGAGTCCGGCTTTTTCTAACCATTTACGTGCGATCGCCACATT
>DATNQL010000598.1:0-8702 GCA_036704025.1 Stenomitos sp. | reverse complement strand
ATCGGCATCTCCATTTACACACCAGTAAGCTACGCTCCGATAGCTGCAACCTATAAAATCGCTAATTTCCTGATAAGTCTTACCATCATTCATCAGCAACAACATCAGTATTCTCTCTGTCACTTGAGGAGAGTTGCTCTCTCTTAAGGCATTTTGCAATTTTTCTTTCTGCGCTTGATTGAGAAAGTTTTTAGCTGGCATAGGGGCAGATGCACAAGTTTATTCAATTTCCATTTTATGCAAATTACATGTGGAACAGCTTAGTAAATTAGCTCCTTACTAAGTGTTTGTTAGTTGGGAGTTAGAGGCGGTTAGTGTGTGCTAGCACCTAATCGCTTCGCTCTTAATTGAAGAATATAATTTTATTAAATACAAAATAATTTTTATTGTCTTTAATTCGGGTTGTGCTAATCAATAATTCATTCAAATTAAGTTAAATAAAAATTTTCGACGTGTAAATATTCGTATATAGATAAAAAGCCAATAAACTCAGTCATAATTCATAGCCATCAAAGCGTAATAAGGGATAATATTTACATCTTGCACCATTCTAAAGTTCGCCCGAAAGTCTGCCTTGAACTCAAGTTCAAGGCTCATAGCCCAAGTCCATTTCAATGGACTGAAACTTTTATCCAGTCGTCTTTAGACGACTTTAGCTATTAGCCAGGGGTTTAAACCCCTGGCGGGTTATTGCGACTGGTGCAAGACTCCCCATGAGCTAGCGCTCACAACAAACAATGAAAATCTCTCTACCCCATTACCGATTACCGATTACCCATTTTCAATACAGATATGAGCCTCTAACGGACGCGATCGCACTCATGATACTTGCATTTGCTTAATCACTTGCCGAATCACATCCGCAGGCACTTGATCCGTTATCGTTACCGCACCCATCTGAGTTGGTAAAATAAACCGCACCTTCCCATCTTTTACCTTCTTATCCGTTTGCAGACTATCGACAATTGCATCGATATCCAATTCCTTGGGTAACTGAGTCGGTAATCCGGTTTTTTCAATCAAGGCGTCTTGACGCTGTGCCTCCTCTGACTTCCACATCTTGAGTTGCACAGCAATCTGACCGGCAGCAACCATACCAATTGCCACCGCTTCTCCATGATTCACTAACTTATATCCCGTCAAGCTTTCCACCGCATGACCAATCGTGTGACCATAGTTGAGAATTGCCCTTAACCCAGCTTCTTTCTCATCCTTCCCCACTACATCCGCTTTGGCTTGACAAGAACGAGTCAGAATCAGAGACAACAACTCCTCATCCACATAACGCAGTTGATCGAGACGCTTTGCCGCTTCCAGTTTGTCGAATAGCTCAGCATCCCAGATAATCCCATATTTAATTACTTCTGCCATCCCCGCCCGAAATTCGCGAGGTGGTAATGTTTTTAAGACTGAGGGGTCAATTAAAACAAATTTCGGCTGATAAAACGCCCCAATTAAGTTTTTACCTTGGGGATGATTGACCCCCGTCTTGCCACCCACCGAAGAATCCACCATTGCCAACAGCGATGTTGGCACCTGTACTACATTAATCCCCCGTAGCCAGGTAGCAGCAGCAAAACCCGCCATATCTCCAACCACTCCACCCCCCAAAGCGACGATGGTAGAGGAACGCTCTAAACGGTTTTCTAATGCCACATCGTAGATTTTTTGCACCGATTTGAGGGTTTTGTAGCGTTCACCTGCCGGGAGAGTACAGGTGGATACCTCATATCCCACTAACTTCAGGGCTGCAAGCGTCCGTTCTCCATATTTCTTGAATATCACAGGATTCGATACCACCAAAACCTTCTTCCCCAGTTTTAAGCGGCTCATCCACACTCCTAAATCATCCAATCCACCTGCCACTACGGCAATCTGATAAGACTGCTCCGGCAAATTCACACTAATCACAGAATCCATTGCGCCTTAACCCCTTCCGAGCACTTGTGCGCTGTATTTTATCCCACCCAATGATTCAATGGAGATATATGATTTTTTGTGGAGAAACGTAAATGTCCGGAGTCGTTGCTTACTTTTTATTGCTCGGTGGTGCCACAGGTGTTGCTCTGGCGCTGTTTTTTGGTTTGAAGGCTGTCAAATTGATTTAACAGCTACTTAGAGCTGGGGACTGAGACACAAGGATTTCCATCTCCAGTCCCCAATTTCTAATGCCCACTTTCTCATCCCACTTTCATCAGTTCGGGAGCTTGCAGTGTACTCGCTCAGCTTCGCGGGTTGGCGTCAGCCATCTTTCCGACACCAGAGATTGACGCACTATACCGATTGTTTTAGGCAAAACTCCTACCAACCGGGCGAGGACTTCATCAGGCAATTCGTCAATGAGTTGGGGGTCAAAGTACTGATAAAGCATCATTAAAAGTCTTTTCGCTCGTTGTAATGGAACCCAAGTCTCCATTGCTTTATGCGTAAAAAGAATCCATTGTTGACGCAGAGCATAGGCTTTCTTCCGTTCCATCCGAGTTTCGGGATAAACGATAGAAACTTTGCCGATAGGAATGACTCGACTACATTTCAGGTCGAAAACACTACCAACAGCAGCACCTGGCCCCGCCAGCTCTGAATGGTGAGGATTGCAAATAATCAGAGCATTGCCAGGATTACCCTTGACTCTGAGGAGTTGACCAGTCTGCAACTGACTCAAAATTTCAGTCGGTTGATTTATTGGCCTATACACAAGAGACTGTCCATCCATAAAAAAGCACAGAACCAATCAGATAATTTCTATTGTTGTTTATCTATATGCAATGAATATTGCATAATATTTCTAACCGTTGAATCAGGTTATTCAGCTTTTCAATAACCGATGATTTCGGTCATCTCTGACGCCATAAATTACAGGTCTAAACTTGAAACTACCAGTAATCACATAAGTTACCAAGTTTTTGCTATACCTAGACTGCCACTAGTGAGCGATAGAAAAACTCAGGCTCATTTCAAATCAATTCACTGAATTTTTATGAGTGTATTACTTGTGCTAGCTTTCAAAGTTACACAAGCCCAGTGAATGATTCCGGATACTTTTGATTGTTAGTTTAAAAAATTGATAAAGAAACCAGTAAAGAATTGATGAAGAAACACCGAAACGAATTAAAAGCGCAAAAGAAGCTAAAGCCTGTTGCGATATGGCTAAAGCACCTAAGTTAGGTTTCAAATCAACTATTTTTGACCGAGTCACTCATTGAAGAAAGGGATGAGTGACTCTACAACATAGGAAGCGATCGCTTTCTATTTTTTCAAACTTTTTCTTCAGGCTACTGTTGTCATCATTGCCTTTACCAGCAGTTTGCCGTTAGCATCAACACTCATGTCTTTTCCTGGCACATATCCCTTACGAATCAATTGCTGATATACCGCAACTGAAGTCACTTTTTGGATGGCTTGCAACACATCAGCAGGGATGAGATTTTCTATTGACCAGAGAATAGCCTCTTCATCAAACCAGAGCAAGCGCTCGAAACTCACAAGCACTATCCCGGCTACTTCTTCAAGGGTTATCTGACTACTCAGATAGGCGATGAGATCTGACCCAATTTGCTTGTTACGAGTCATCATCGCCCTTGCCATCTTACCGATTTCTTGATCTAACTCTAAGGGATTCATACTTGGCTTTTGTGTTTTCTGCCTAAGGTGTGCCTGTCTACGGTCTATCCAGAAGACTCGTCGTTTTGCCAAGTATACCTAAAGATAGATGAAATTATGTCTTAGGAAGGATGAATTTTTGGTTAGATTAGCCGCCAAGGTAATTACTCCCTTCCCGCTCTAAGAATACCTATGCTGAGGGAGCTGCGGAAGCTGGGGGAGCTGGGGGAGTGGAGAATAAGTAATCTTCTGGTGGGAAGGGAGTAGGACAAAGCTAAATTCAGCACTCAAGTCAAGCAACTTTCAATTGTCGCCACAACTGACTGAGCAAGAGCGGTTAGATGATAACCCCCTTCTAAACCAAAAAGAATGCGACGAGTCAGTTGCAGGCAGTACTGAGTAAACAGTCCAAAATCGTCGGGATTGAGAGCCATCCCCGCTAAGGGATCATCCGCATTCGCATCATAACCTGCACTGATAATCAGTAAATCTGGGTGAAAATCTCGGAAAAAGGGCAGGATTTGCTGCTCAAACAAGGGCTGGTAATTGGCGACTCTACTGCCCGGTGGCAGAGGAATATTGAGTACATTTTTATATAATCCTCGCTCATGAGCTTTACCCGTGCCGGGATAGCAAGGATGCTGATGCAGGGAGCAGTAGGCAATTTGGGCGTCGCTCTCCACAATATCTTGTGTACCGTTGCCGTGATGAACATCCCAATCCAAAATGCCAACGCGATGGATACCAGGTTGTTTTAAAGCATAGTAAGCCGCGATCGCCGCATTAGAAAATAAGCAAAATCCCATGCCTCGCTCTCGTTCTGCATGGTGTCCGGGTGGACGTGCGAGGACAAAGGCGGGATTTTCGGTGGCGAGAACCTGATCTACGCCATCTAGCCAAGCGCTGACAGCTAGCAAGGCGACATCATAGCTGTGAGGGGAAATGGGTGTATCAGCATCCAGCATTCCACCGCCACTCGTGGCAATTTCCCGAACCCGTTCAATGTAGAGTGGGGTATGAACTTGTTGTAGGAGCGATATCACTGGACGTGTTTCCACAGGCGTCGGTAGCTGCCATTCCAGTTGGTCAGCCCAAGGCGCGGCTTTGAGGGCGTTTACAATGGCGGTTAGACGTTCTGGTCG
Source organism: Stenomitos sp. (assembly GCA_036704025.1). Lineage (GTDB taxonomy): Bacteria > Cyanobacteriota > Cyanobacteriia > Cyanobacteriales > Coleofasciculaceae > Allocoleopsis. The sequence continues at coordinate 3,960 of DATNQL010000598.1, read as the reverse complement.
TTCTGGGTGAAATCGACCATTGTCATGATTGAGAAATTGATCGGAATAAATAACGGGCAGCATAGTTCGAGCTAGGGAGGCACTCAAGTCATCGCGATTTGTACAGTAACTCATTAATGTTCATCCGATACCTGGGCGCAGCGAAGCCGTTGGGTGTTCATTGAGCGCTTCAAGCCCATGTTCGTCCGAATGTTTTATCCCTACAAATTCACGTTTCGCGTTTTTGGTCAACCCTTGATTGGTAACCAATGTTTTAAAGGGCAGTCGATAGAGGCACTTAAGAATTTTCTTTACTATAGCAACCTGAGTGCATCGGTAGAAGTTACAACCCTGCTGGGGAGCGATCGCAATCTTTGCTCACCCAGACAGATGGGTCTAACCTTACTCCGGTGGTCGAAACTCTGAAGGCGCTAGTTGCAGATTAGGTATTCCAGAGCGAGGCAAACCATCCCTTGCACAATCAGGACTCATGGCTGGCACACGAGAACGAGCGATACCAACCAATCGATGACGGTAAGCGCGTAATCGCTTACGATATTGAGGCTCAGATACAACGACCATGCGATCAACGACCCGAATGGCTCTCCACCATTCCTGACGACAGACAGCTTTAACCAGTTGCGAATTTAAGGTTTCTGCTGCCATCCCAGGAGTAGAAATGAGCAGAGCCGATAAAGACACAATGAATAATTTATACCTCAACATACCCATAACCAACCAATCAAAATTGGTAGTTTATCAGTTTCTTTCAGGTTTGTTGACTCTATCCCTTCATGAGTTGATCCTGAAGCCTTACGAGGTGTAAGGAATAGCATTTTTCATGATAGGGATTTAACCGATATTTGACCGTTACCCTATCCTGACTGCAATTAACGCACCCAAAGTTTTAGGGACACAGCGTTGCCATGTCCCTATCCAGGTCAGTTAGATTCCAATATTGTTCAACAAAAAGGCTGAAGCAATAGTCGGGTTAACCTACCGATTTTTATCGATGACTGGTCTTCCTTCAACATCAACATCTAATTCTTCGCGACGTAGCTGTTCTGTTGCATCTACTGTGTCACGAACCACTTCTTTTTTGATTCCAACTTCTTCGCGGACAAAAGCTTTTTTCTGAATATCGGCTGTCTCTTCATAGACTTCCATGCGAGCGGCTTCTCCTTCCCGGAAATCAGCTTCACCGGGTGCCACTTCCCTCGCCGTGCTAGGAGCGTTGCGCTCAATAATCACACGTTCTTTTTCTACAGGTACTGAAACCTTGGCTGTTTCCGATTCAACCCGCTTGCCGATCGCGACTTCACCCGTCTTATGCCGCTCTTTGTTGGTAATCAGGCGTTCTTCATACAACTTGAGATTTTGATGAGCTTGCTCATTGGTTTCATAGAGTTCGCGATCGCTATCATAAGTGTAAGTGTCGCGGTTGTAGGTTGGTGTTGCAGCTGCTTTATTGGCGGGTCGATAAATCTTTCTGACGCGTTCTTCGTAATCGTAATCAACGGTCATATTGTCGTTATACTCAGGCAAGTTTTCTACTTGCTCTCTAGTCATACTGGTGGCATAAACCCGGTGCCGATCATAATCAATCCGAGCACGACCAATCGGGAGTAATACCTTCTTGCCAAAAATCCAGAATCCCGTATCAACCACGAAATAGCGAAAACGACCCGAATCATTATCTAGAAGGGCATCATAAACACCCCCAATTTTTTCGTTATTTTCGGAATAAACATCATAGCCTTTGATGTCATCACCACCGAAAACATCTTGTTTGTAGTTGGGATAATAATCCGTAATTTTTACAAGTGCCATAACTTTATTTTTCTATCTTCACTTGCCACGTTATACAGGAATAATCTAGATTTTCTCTGGCTAAAGGTAGAGATATTGCAGGGATTTAGCTGAATCATCAAATCATTAAGATGGTCAGTGTTGAACGCGCTTTTTCTTCACCAAACTTTACTTAAAATTAATATAAACCCAGGGAGTATATTCTCGCCCGATAACGTTGCGGGAGACTCCAACACCTCTACCTCCCGTCCCGGACGATAGATTTCCACTTGCTGGGTTGTGGAATCAATCAACCAACCTAAGCGAACGTCGTTATCGATATACTCCTGCATCTTTTCTCGTAATTTCTTCAACGAGTCACTACTAGAGCGCAATTCCACGACAAAATCAGGAGATACAACTGTACGTCATGCCTGAGTTTGTGGCTTTCATGAATAGATATTACTGAATTAATGAACCCGGACATGATGTGCCGCACGTCCGATCATTTGAAGGTACGCCTCGGACAGTTTTGATCTAACCCACCAGAGCATGAGGCTTACAGGCTCCAAGAAAAAACTAAAAATCAAGGCTTCCAGGAGAACTGTCGGGACTATTGATCTAGATGAGCTGCTTGAGGATTAGGATGAGGATGACCTTTAGAGTACTAATCGAGTAACTGCTCGATCATAGAGGGTTGCTTATCGACCCAGCACACAACTAAAAGCGTTCGCTTCTTTAGATAAGCTGAAACAGCAGATTGTTCGTTTATATGACAAAAAGAGAAGCTAGATTCTAAAATGATTCCTGCTGGTGTGAGTGAATTACGTCAAGCATTTAATGCTCATCTCGTCGCCTCTCAAAAAACAACAGGCATTTCTTCCCACCTTTTGGTATTCTATGCTGCCGAATGCGGAATGAAGAGTATCTGGTTAAGACGAAATAACTTGAAAAGCACAAATGACATTTCAGATCAAACACTCCTCTCACAAGACGGTCATAACTTAAATAGATGGAAAAAAGAACTCAAAATTTCTGCTACTGTTGGGGAAACTCCCCATTTCCGGCTAGCTAGTGGGGGTTCTAGTTTAGATGTAGAAAAGGCTCATCAGGCATGGCGGTATGGCATTCGTATGAATTCGCAGGATGAAAAAGACCTGGTTGAGTGGCTGAAAAATCTCTGCGATTGGATTAAGGAGAACATAAACCGATGATTCCGTCAGATATCCGTCTTTATACTTGGGTTGACGTAGAAGAAGTATTGCTACGGATGCAACAGCAAGGTAACTGGCCAGAATGGCTAGTTTGGGCGAGAGGCTATTGGGATGGGCTAACGATAGGAATTCGTCCATGTACTCACGATGCAGCAAAACATTGGCTGAGTGAAGTCTACGATCCTCGATTCCGAATTGATTCCAAGCTGGATATTGCAGACTGTTTAATTGTCTTAGAAAGTATTCCTGAAAACGAACGCACACTGCCAGTTGTATTCGAGGAAACAGACGAAGAACCTCCTATCCCCAAACTAGTACCCAGCTTATCTAGACCAGGAGTTCTTTGGCAATCCAATCAACATATTGAGCCTCCAGAAATCTTTCCATCGGATTTTCCACCAATAGTAGCTTTCCATTCCTTCAAAGGCGGTGTTGGACGGACAACTCACGCTCTTGCTTTGGCACAAGCTCTAACTACAGAAAAACAACGGGTGCTTCTTGTAGATGGAGACATGGAAGCACCAGGAATCAGTTGGGTTTTTGAGCGCAGGTTACCTAGTCCACCTGTCTCGTTTGCTGATCTTTTGGCTCTTGCTCATGGCGATTCATCTCCCGACGCTGAGAATGCAGTTCAATTAGTAGCAGATCGCCTTGAGAGTGCTCTGATTGATGGAATTTATGTTTTGCCTTCATTCCGTTCCAATACGGGATTTACTTCCTTAGAAATTCGGCCGGAGCATCTCATCCAAGGTTCTAAAAATTCTTTTCTGCTAACGTATATCTTAGCGAGCCTAGGAAAAACGCTAGAGGTAGATGTTGTTTTGGTAGACCTTCGCGCTGGACTCTCAGAACTTGCCGCAGGTCTGATTTTAGATCCACGAGTTTACAGAGTCTTTGTTACTACCTTGAGTGGACAGTCTATTTCAGGAACAATAAAACTAATAGAATTGATAGCAAAACGTACACTTTCTACAAGGGA
>DATNQL010000597.1:0-28086 GCA_036704025.1 Stenomitos sp. | reverse complement strand
GGCGGGCAATCTGAATCACGCCCGCGATCGCCGCCGCCACTAATTCTTCATCAATCGGCTTTTGGCGTAGGGCAACAACTTCTTGAGGGTTAGCTGGGATGGGATAATTCATGGCTAGTTAACAATGGCACCCTTTAATTTAACAAAAATGAGAATTACGTAAAGTTTTTTTTCTAATCTTAAATAATTCAGTATTCGGAAGCTTAACGCATTTGGCCTCCTTGTGACCTCCGTCTTCTCTCTTAATTCCTGAGTCAATGAGATTACCACGATGAAAGAACTTTTCTACGTAGAATTACCTACACCCCATACAGCCAACGTTTGCGCCTGGTTACAGCAGGACTGGCAGCACGAGCTTGGGGATAAGATTATCACCCCTGATGGTATCCGTTTGAAATTTAACAATGCACTCCCCAGCGATCAAACCCCTACAACCAGCGCCACCGCAATTCCGGAAATTTCCATCTTTATCTGGTCTGTACAACGAACGACCTATCTCAAAGCTTTTCGTTGGGGAACTTCGCCCATCCCTGGTGAACGCCACATTCTGCAACAGCTAGAAGCCGCTGTGCGTCGTCAATTCCCCTATCACTATCCTGAACCCCCTGCTCTAGATCGATCCAAACCATCCATCTTTGAAGCCTTAGCTTCTGACTATCCCAAAACTGTTGAGTTTTTCCAAAAAATGCCCAATGGGGAATATGACCTCAACCGCGTCTACTGGTGGGAGAAACGGTGGCGTGAAGGGGTTCGTCATCCTCAGCAGCCCAAACAGGTTCTGTTCAAAACACTGGGAACTCACGAGGATATGGGCACTGGGAAGCCCATTCCCAAGTATGACCTGATCTATATTGGTGGTGCCCTGGGCGTGATCCATGCGGCAGTTATGTCACAGCTCGGCTACCGGGTGCTGCTGATTGAGCGGTTACCGTTTGGGCGGATGAACCGGGAGTGGAATATTTCCCGCGATGAGTTCCAAAGCTTGATTGATTTGGGTTTATTCACCCTGGCTGAGTTTGAAGGCTTAATTGCCAGAGAATACGTTGATGGGTTTAATAAATTCTTTGATGGTAACAATCCACCTCACCTGAGAGCTGCCATCTTGCATACGCCAAGCGTACTCAATGTGGCGATTGATTCTGAGAAACTGCTGCGGCTGTGTGGCGAAAAGCTTAAGAGTGCTGGAGGAGAAATCTGGGATGAGACGGAATTTATTCGAGCCGATATTGAACCCCATCAAGTAGTGGTTAAGCTGCAACACTTACCAACCCAATCTGACAGACAAGCCACGGGGCGTCTGTTAGTGGATGCGATGGGGACGGCCTCGCCGATTGCATGGCAACTCAATGGAGGTCGGGCGTTCGATAGTGTCTGCCCAACGGTAGGGGCGGTGATTGCCAAGGGATTTGAGCCTGGTGTGTGGGATTCCGATTATGGCGACGTTCTCAATAGTCATGGGGACATTTCACGAGGGCGTCAGCTCATTTGGGAGTTGTTTCCTGGGGCTGATGAGGAACTGACGATCTATTTGTTTCATTACCATCAAGTGAATTCTGAGAATCCCGGTTCCTTGCTGGAAATGTATGAAGATTTTTTCACGATTCTGCCAGAGTACCGTCGATGTGACATGGAAAAGCTGGTGTGGAAGAAACCCACATTTGGTTATATTCCAGGTCATTTTAGTGTAGGCAGTCGCGATCGCACGGTAGCCTTTGATCGACTCATTGCTTTGGGCGACGCTGCCTCGCTCCAATCTCCCCTTGTCTTCACCGGCTTTGGCTCCCTTGTCCGCAACCTTTATCGCTTAACTGATCTTTTGGATACAGCCTTGCAACATAATCTGGTGAGTGCCAGGGATTTAAACCAGATTCGTGCCTATCAAAGCAATGTTTCTGTCACCTGGCTGTTTTCTAAGGGCATGATGGTGCCGACAGGTCGTCATTTCCCACCTCAGCGAGTCAACGCCATGCTGAATACGTTCTTTGGGCTGTTGGCAGATGAACCCCCCCAAGTTGCTGATGATTTCATTAAAGACCGCTTTGACTGGCTAACCTTCAATCGACTGGCACTCAAGGCAGCTAGGCGAAATCCCGCGTTATTACCCTGGATTTGGCAAATGGCGGGTGCCAAGGATATTTTTCGCTGGCTAGGCAGTTATCTAATTTTTACGGGTAATGCCTTCGTGAGTGGGTTACTCAAGGGTTGGTTTCCCAGTTTGGTGCGGCGTCTACAACCTTGGATTGAACAACGAAATCCGGCACTGTGGTTACGGCTGTTGGCTCAAAGTTATGCCCTGACGGCTGGCATGGGGCGTTCTGAGATATCTAGGAATGAGAAAATTAAAGTGAAGCGGAAAGAGTTACAAGAACTATCTCGCCTTAACTGATCGGGTCTATCCCATTTTTGTAAAATACGGTCGGCGGGGGAATGGGGAACAGATGGTTTAGATCCGGAAAAAAGGTCTACAAGTCATATTTTGTATGATTCAAACAAACTCTCTGATATCAGGGCTATATTCTCCCGCCGAAATGAGCTGCCAATCACCATGACCACCTAGCTTTAAAACCTGCTCATGATACGGTACTAAAGTGGGGCGATGTCCGACACTAATAAAGGTAGTTCCTGTCTTTTTAAGTAACTGGTAGAGGTGTTTCTCGTTATCTACATCCAAAGCACTTGTCGATTCATCCAAAATGGCATAGCGAGGTTTAGACAATAGTAGCCGTGCAAAGGCTAACCGTTGTTGTTCTCCTAATGACAGAATATCAGCCCATTCTAACTCCAAATCAAATCCACCCAATCGTTCTGGCAAGTCGCCGAGATTGACTTGTTCGAGTATCTCTTGCAAACGTTCATCAGTCACTTCACGGCTGCTATTCGGATATAGTAGTTGACTGCGTAGATTCCCTAAAAGCATGTAAGGACGTTGGGGCAAAAACATCATGTCCTCCCGTTTGGGGCGGAAAATACAACCCGTTCCAGCATTCCACAATCCTGCGATCGCTCGCATTAACGAACTCTTGCCAACACCAGATGGACCGACGACCAAGACGGCTTCACCTGACGGCAGCTTCAGGGACAAATCTTTGACGAGGATTCGTTCATAGTTAGGGGTTTCCAATGTGACGGATTGGAGGGCTAGATAATCATGCTCTACTGTATCAATCGTTAGCCCTCCTCGTGGGGGTGCTGTATTGGTACTGGTAAGTACGCCGTCAAAGGTTCCTAAACGTTTAATTTCAGCCGTAAAATTACTAACTAGGTCGAAGCTATCTACAATAAACCCAAGAGCCGCCAAAATTGAGACAAAAGCGCCAGAGGCTTGGGTGATTTGTCCAAAATCGAGCTGACCCGCGAAGTAGCGAGGTGCTAAGAAAAATATAGGTAAATTTGTAAATATCATTTGCGTACCTTGTGTAAAAAACATTAAGTTACGCTGTAAATCAATCGTACTTTTATAGTTGTCAAGAACTTGACCAAATCGCTCTTTAACTGTTCCTAATTCATGATTTTCACCTCCATAAAAGGCAATAGATTCGCTATGATCTCGAACGTGAACTAAGCTATAGCGTAAGTTGGCCTCTCGCTGCAATTGCTTGTATTTCAATAACGCTAATCGTTTGCCGAGTATAATAATGATGGTTGTTCTAATCAACGCCAAAAACATTACAACTAATGCAAGGGATTTATCAATTGAAAAAAGAATCCCGATAAAAGAAAGTATTGTAACCGTATGGTTGAGTAGGAGTCCTGAAATATCGATATTTTGTCTAATAAAAATATTGATATCTTCACCTATCCGCTGATCAGGATTATCAATTTTGTCATTGAACTTAATTTTATAAAAAGCTTGTTTACTAAAATATTGATTAATAAAACGATTGGTTAACCATCGTCTCCAGTAGAGTTGGAGCAAGTTCTGGGTATAGATAAAGAAGGTCAAAACTGGCGTGAATACAGCAAATGTGGCTAATAGCAACAGACCCGAATTATAGAATGCTGGAATCTTCTTTTCTGTGACAGCATTCATTAAGTCTCGCAGAACAAAGCTTTGGCCTATGTTGAAGACGTTAATCCCTAACGTAAACAAGATTACTAGTAATAAAATTCCCCTAGCCTGCCATTTTTGTTCTGAAAAAAAATAAGGCTTGACGATTAGCCAAAACTGATTGTAATACTGCTTAAATCGATTCATATTGCTCTATTGAATATCTAGGGTAGGTACAACTTGCTTTAGATAATTGCAGTTCTTGTTTGTTCTAAACCACGGTAATTTTTCCAGATTAGTTATTTTCCGGCTAATGCAAGCATCAAGAGCTGGTGGGCTTCACACGCAAGATCTCGTCTAACCACCGTGCATGAGTTTTATTTTTCTGTCAGCCTTGTCATTAGCTCAAAGCAATTGGAAATCAGGCTATAGGAAGCTCACCATCCCAAAGATGGTTTTAGGATGTAACAAAAAAAGCCAAATAGACGTCATCTTCTCAGAATCTACCTAAAGACAGGTGACAAATGTAATAGATTCTCTCAAGAGCTTAACTAAACTTTTCTCGGAACGTCAAGGACGAGGCTGTAATCTCGTTTCTCCTGAAGTTTGCTACAGATGATTGACGCGGAGACTCACAGACACGGGGACGCGGAGAGTGATATGTAGCGAACATGGAGGTATTTGATATCACTCAAGAAAAATAAGGTAAGGTGACGCCAACGAAGCGAAGGGTTGATTCGAGAAATATCCATATTTATCACCTAGGATAGGTGACATAGTATAAAAATTTGGATCAGTTGATTTAGACATGCAAAAACACCCTAGGGCAGACGTCCTATCTCACTATCACTGGCAATAGCCTGCACTAGGGTTCTATTCGCTTTGATGGAAAGCAACGCGTTTATCTAAGCGGTACTGAAAAAGCTTCCTGTTGATTCACTCTTTGGGGCAACTTTGCTTTACACAAACAAGACCAGTTGTAGCGGAATGCTTACTCTAATTCTGGGATTGTTTCCAGTGGTACAAACTCTTTAGTTTCTGGGTTATATCCCCAAGCAATTCCCTCTGGATCTCGACTTTGACTCCATTCAGGGAAGTCTTCATCCGATTTGCGTTTCCCAACTGTACTGGAATGAACGTCAAGCCGCTTTGCTAGTTCGGCTTGGATTAGAGGTTGATAAACTGGATTTTGAGTCGGTGCAGGTTGGTATAAGTTCTCTTTTTCCTTGAGTAATTCAGTCGGTTCCGACTTCTGTTGTTTCAAAGGTTCGAGGTCGGCTTCAACCTGATCTGTTGTGGATGATTCAACAGGTGAAACGGGTTCTTCTGTCGGGGTTACTTCAGCAGGTGGGACGGGTTTTTCTTCCTCAACTTCCACCTGATCTGTCGGGGTTACTTCAACAGATGGGATGGGTTTTTCTTCTTCAACTTCAACCTGATCTGTCGTGGTTACTTCAACAGGTGGGACGGGTTTTTCTTCCTCAACTTCAACCTGATCTGTCGTGGTTACTTCAGCAGGTGGGATGGGTTTTTCTGCGATGGGGAGTTCAGGAAGCTCTTGTCGGTTATGGAGAGAAGACTCGCCATGAGTATGAGAAGGGTGCGAATCTTTCTGCGTCAGCGTTTCAATCAGTTCTGAGGCTGGTAATGCTGCGGTGGGAGTAGAAATATCCTCATCATCTTCATCTTCTAGCTCAGGTGGGGGTTCGCTCTCCTCCAAGAGGCTGCCGAGAGAACTGACGGTAAGGAAGTAATACACCATACCCTTACCTTCATACTCTCGGCGCTGAGCACCAAATTCCTCGGCTTTTCGATCCAAAAATAGCCGTGCGGCTGACCCTGAGAGGTTAGCCTTCATGGACAAGTCTAATGCGGTTAGGCAACCTTGGTTTTCTCTAATTAACTGATTGAAGTAGGGATTGACCCGATTACTCCACTGCTGCCATTGATATTGCTGCCAAATCCTGAGAGTAATACTCAGAAGCAACAATGCCAGCAGTACAGGCCAAGCCTTGAACAGCAGGACGATTAAAAATGCAATGGGGAGGATGAGAACAAGAAGGCCAGTGGCACTACTATCGATTTCTTTTTCGGTCATAGCCCTGGTTGCGAATTTACGTTATGGCAAACCATACTTAATCATGGCAAAGATTGCGCTCAATCATTTGTAGAGGCATGAAATTCGAGGTGGTGACCCTGCGGCTGACACCCAAAAGCTGTGTTTTGTCAGCAACCACCGTTTCCGTAGTTTAGCGGCTTTGTTGTTACCTTGAAAAGTGCAAGGCTTCTTGACTGAGGTGAAATGTCACTGACTTAAGCCCTGAACTTTATGATACCGTTGGTCAATTAACGAGGGGTTTGACCCCTCATCTCCAAAACTCAGATTTTAGGGGTTTGTAGGGGCATCCCTTGTGGATGCCCTGCTTGGATGTAGGGTACCCACAAGGGGTACCCCTACAGAATTTCCCTGTTTGGGGGGTCACCCCACATGAATTCGCCAACAGTATCCTTTATTTCTTGGCTCTTATGTCAGTGCCATTGGACTTAGGTGAGTCAGAGCAAGGCGTTTAAACATGGCGTCCCGTGCCTGCATGGCTAGAGTATCATCCAGTGGCTTTAAAGATACGGGGGTTTGATACTTTTGCCGGAGTGCTGTCTGAATCAACCAATCGGCAACAAACGGATTCTTGGGTAATAGGGGGCCGTGAGAATAGGTTGCGATCGCATTTCGATAGAATGCCCCTTCCATGCCATCTTCCCCATTATTCCCGTACCCTTTCACGACGCGACCCAAGGGTTCGACGTTTCCTAGATAGGTGCGACCCCCATGATTTTCAAAGCCAATCACTATAGGCTTTGTGCCTAGCATCAGTTCTAACTCTTGGGCTAAGGGAGAAGCGGTTAGCTCAAATACCACATTACCAATACAACGGCGGGCATCGGGGCCAGGATGTTTACTGACAAAATCTAACAAACCCAATCCCTCAATCCGTTGCCCCAGGGCGGGTTCGTAGTAGTGACCCAAGAGTTGGGGGGCACCGCAGGTAAATACTCCTGGTGTTCCGGCTTCTAGTTTCTCACGTAGTGTTTCCGCTTTAATGCCCCGCAAATCACGCATGACGATTTCTTGTTGCCGGTCTTGAGCACCCCCACCCATGAAGATATCAACCTGATGCATCGTCTCAGCAGGGGTTTGCTGGTCAAGGGGCATCACTTGGACGTTAATGCCTCGCCATTGAGCACGTTGTTTGAGGCAGATGACATTCCCGCGATCGCCGTAGGTACTCATTAAGGTCGGGTACAGCCAACCGATTGTCAATTCTATTTGTTCGGGATTCATCGCCTTTCGTTAATCTCTCTAATTCTTACAAACTCACCTGATTGCCTCAGAGTAGTTTAACCATTCTTTGATAATGGCGAGTGTAGCTGCTTTATCTTGGATTGCTGATTTTGACCCTCCATCGTTCTGTTTCCTTCCTCACATTTGCTGTATGCCCTTACGGAAGGCTTTAGCGGCTTCTAACCTGGAGGTTTGTGCCATTAGTACACAGCGAGTCAGGAGATTGAAGTCGAAATCTGTTAATTCAGGAATCTCACTACGGCTAATGCGCTGGTAGCCTTCTGCCCGTAAGCGGTAAACGCTGAACATCCCATCCTCCCAAAACCAAACTTCAGGAACGCCCAAGGCTTTGTAGCGTGCCAGCTTGTTGATGCCGCCACTGCTAACGATCACCTCAATGGATAGGTCAGGAATCGGTTTCGATGCTCCAATGCAGTAAGACTGATCGGCTTGAATGAACGCTTCTCCTTCTTTCTGCTGATCCATTGAACCGGTGGGTTCAAATTCGATATCCTTCTCGACCAAGAAGATGCCCAATAACAACGCGATGACTGCACTAAACATTTCATGTTCGCGTCCCGGCATCAGAATTTCAATCGTGCCATTGTAGTAAAAGAGCTTAATCCCAGGAGAATTAGCAAAGCCCTCTTGAATCAGCTTGAACTGTTGCCAAGTCCGTCCAGATTGGATGATGCGTTGGTCTGGAATGGGTTGATCGAGTAATTGAACCATCACAATTCCTCTGAATAACTTTCTTCCTCTCCTATCACAAAATCTTCCGACCCGTCAGCAAGCCTCTCACTTCTAGCATGGCGGAGTAGGTGGGTAAAATATGAAGGGTTTCATTCGCTGGGGTGAGTTCTAAGGCTGTTGCGATCGCTTCCTGCAAGTCTTCTTTGACAATGAGTCGTAAGTTATTGTCCCCTTCCGTTTGGCTATAGCGTAGACGTAGTGCCATATCATAAACGCGATCGCCGCTGACAATAATTGTTCCCCCTAACTCCACCAGCTTCTCGGTATCCACATCCCAAATCCAAGATACATCCGTACCATCGGGTGTGCGGTCATTGAGTACCAATAGCTTGGTTGATGCACCACCCTTCTTTTGGATGTCACTCACGGCGCGGATGGTTTCATTCATCCCTACCGGATTCTTGGATAACAAAATCCGTACATGCTTCCCGTTCACATCCAATTCTTCCGCACGTCCAAACGCGGCGCGGAAGTTCTTAATCGTGTCGTAGATGGCAGCGGTATCAATTCCCATCTCCCGCGCCACTAACCCGGCTGCAAGGGTGTTGTATTTGTTGTAAACGCCAATCAGAATTTGAGGCCATTCCTGACTATTCACCGCTAGCGGACTCTTGCTAAAGCCGCAGCTAGGACAGCGATAGTCGCCTAAATGGGAGAGGTAAACGCCCTCATAATCCAAGGGATGTCCACAACTGGGGCAATAAATCGAGTCTACCGCATGGGGAATTTCATCCAGATACAGGTCAGGTTCACTCAAACCAAAGAATAAGACCTTTTGGGGTAGCTGCTGACCGAGATGAGAGAGTGTGGGGTCATCAGCGTTTAAAATGACTTTAGTTTCATGGGGTAGAGGCGCGATCGCTTCTTGCCATCGGCGGCTAATGGTATCCACTTCCCCGTAGCGATCGAGCTGGTCGCGAAACAAGTTTAAACCCAAAATGAACTGAGGCTGACAATCGCGCAAGAGCAGAGGCAGGATATTCTCATCCACCTCCAAAATGGCATAGTCCGCATCGAGCTGACCCAATAAATTGGCATTCTCCAGGAGTGTCGTCACCAAGCCATTAATTAAATTCGCACCGGTTGCATTGTGCGCGACTCGCCAACCCTGAGCTTCAAGAAGGGTACACAGGAGCAGAGAAGTCGTTGTTTTACCATTGGTGCCAACAACGAGAATTACCCCCCGCCTGACTTGTTGAAACAGTAGCGGTAGCGCCTTCGGCTGGAGACGACGGGCAATCTCCCCTGGCAACACACTCGCAGCTCCCAAACGTAACGAACGAACTACAGACGTAACTGTTTTTGATACCCCGACAGAGACTCCAAGCCGTAATCGATCAACAACTGATATGCTCAAATCCACACTCCTGAATCAGCCAAACAGCCTCTATACGTTTAGGGTCGATAGGGCTATTTACCGTTCTACGCATTGCTCGTCAGCATTGTACCGGACATCTCGCCAATCAGCTAGCCATAGCTCATGATTGGCATACCCCCTAGTCATTGTCTAACTCTCCCCTTTTCTTTCCTCTTCAGAGTTCTCTGTATCTCTGTGGTTCGTTCAAAATACAGTGAGCAACCCATCTGATCCATCTCATTCCTGAGTCGATTGGGTTTGGCTCACCCAAGACGTTGGCTCTCGTTTGCTTTGGGTTCTTCTCCGATGAGCTTCCCGCACATCCCGAACAAAGGCGATAAGTCGGGCTTCATTCACACCATGTATTCCATGTGTATCGGCAAAGTGTAAAATGTCTTCAATTTCCTCAGAAGTGAATTCTGCATGAGCGCTGTGATGGTGTACGGGAAATAGATTATCTTCGTCAGAGTCTTGGGTCTGATTCATGGTGAAATCTCACTTTGTTAAGAGCGATCGCCCAAATTCCCTACAATAGCTTTCAGCACAGGGGCAACTGGGTTAACTGAGTTATTTATTTGTTTTACTTGATTTCAACTCGCAGATTATACGTAGCGTTCCCACGAGTTCCACCCACAACGATGCGATAGTCACCTGTAGAGGGTAATTTAGTACTCCAGCTAGTCGCCTCTTGTTTAAGGAGCTTTTGCTTAGGAGAAATAATGTCAAAAACAGCGTTATTTTCCACGGATGTGATGCTAACAGTCATTTTCTGACCCGCTTTAGCACTGACCAGATAAGTGTCTCTAGTCCCTCGCACGACAGCATCTTCTACCACGGCTGAGCTAGCACCCTGTGCAAATCGAATGCGGCGTGTGCGAGATTGTTGAGCAATCACAAGGGTGGGTTTAACGGTTGTGATCTCACCGACTGTCGAATCTGACCTAAAGATTTCCCCTGTCAAGGGTTGCGCTGTGGTTGGAGTAGATGCAGCGACCTGAACAACGTTCAGCAGTAATAATCCAAGAATGAGTCGGAATGAAAGAGCGGTGGACATAGGGTTTTGCCGAAGGATTCACATACCTTGCTGCCGTCCTCAGGTTAAAACCCTCGGTTGACTGGTGCAATATATCTCCCAGCCTAACTTAGAGGTTATCAGATACCAAAGATATTTTTCAGGAGAGAAACAATTTTTGATGGTTTATCGTGATGAATCCGGCTCTCAAGAGTCAGCCAGTACGGTCACCCTGTTAAGTTACAAACGTTCCATGTTTCCTAATATGATTTCAGGAGAAATGGTTGGCAAAAGAGATTTAAACTCTTCTTTGGTTTTAGCTTTGTTGATAAGCCAAGGCTTGACTAAACAAAGCTTTTTCTGAGAGAATTACCTGCTTAATTAAGAATTCAACCGTTTGTTCCTGAATCCATCCCTTTTGGACAATGACTTCACCTAAGCGCAGTCCGGTACCCTTTTGCTCAGCTAAGGCGGTTTCGACTTGTGCCTGAGTTAAAAGACCGGCTTCAATGAGATAATGACCCAGATGTTTATCATCGGTTTGGACGACTGCACGATCATGAATTAGCAACTTTTCCATCAAAAATTCAACGGTTTGCTGCTTGAGCCATCTTTTCCTAACGATCAATTCACTCAGACGGAGTCCCGTCACCTGTTGTTCAGATAATGCTGTTTTAAGTTGTAGTGGAGTTAAAAGGCCGGCTTCCACGAGATAACGACCAAGGTGTTTATCATCCGGGTGGACAATGGCAAGAAATCGGTTTTGATTCTTTAAGGTTGAGGCCGAGTTAGGTGGATTCTTTTGCAGTCTGAAAGTAGAGTTACTATTCAGCGGTAAGTCCTCTACTTCTAGGGGAGAGGCATAAAATTTAGCCAAGGCGAGTAGAAGCACAAAAGCTGGATTCCCTAATAAGTAGCGAACGGCTAAACGTTTGGGTTCCCGACATAAGCGGTATAGCCACTCTAAACCCCATTCTGAAAGAATGGCTGGACAGTCGGAAACGATCCCTGCTAGCCGATCGATCACCGCACCGCCTGCCATGATCACGTTAACATTCAGGCGACTACCATGCAAACGAATCCAATTTTCTTGACGCGGCATTCCCATGCCTACAACCAAAATGTTAGGCTTGACTCGGTTGATTTTTTGAATGACAGCCTCATTTTGATCAAGGTCTTCAATATCAAAATAACCATGATGGCCATCTACACGAATATTGGGATATTCGTCTTTAAGCTGAGCCAGCGCGGTTTCTAGACACTCCGGCTTAGACCCAAGCAAAAAAATAGAAAAACCCTGCTTGTTGCAATGTTCCAGCAATTGAGGCATCAAAGCCGTGTAGGAGGCTCGGTACTCTAGGGGTAATTTCAGCCCCATGAATTCCAACGCTTTTAGTATGCCCGTGCTATCACAATGAGTGATTTCTGCACTCTGAAGGAAGTTATAAAACCAAGGCAGTAGCATCGAAAGATTAAAACTGTGTACGTTGTAATTGGCTACAGTAATCTTCCTGTTCTGAATACATGCCGTGTGAATCGCTTCGATAATAGCTGGCACTGGCATACACGTAATTCGCCGAGATAACAGATGAACGTTAAGGTTCGGCAACCTCTCTACGTGAGAGAAATCGGTAGAGAAATCAGCAGGTCTGACTGTGGTTGTAGTCATCGAATAAAACCAGGTGAAGAATGCCTTCCTATAGAACGTTAAGAGTTTTTAAGTCGAATAGAGTCTCTCAAAAGCCTGATTTTCAAGTTCTACCAAAAGTATGATTTTTCCGTTCTGTCTAAAGTTTATTGCCTTGCGAACCAGCGCTAAATTCGTTAATTTGCGAAAGTGATTGAGAATACAATCCATCTTCATCCTTGGGGAAGATGTATATTTTTTTTCTCTTCGTAAAATTCAATTGGTAGGCTTCATAATTGCTAATTCCGTTCTATACACCCTCAAAAATGTAATTTTTCCGGGTTGAGTCGGCTCAGTTTCGGGGTACCCAATTTTTCTTCCACAAAATCTTAAAAATCACTATCCTTGCTTTGTAGAAATGGGTTTATATAATGATTCTTGTCTCTCAAGTCAGTGTTATTGTTCCCGCCTATAATGTGCGCTCTTATATCGAACCGGCTCTAGCCTCTCTACAAAATCAATCCTTTTCAGACTTTGAGGCGATTATTGTTGATGACGGTTCTACCGATGGTACGGCGGAGGTGGTTCAACGCTTTTGTGAACGTGATTCACGCTTTCAACTACGGCAAAAACAGAATGGAGGTCTTTCATCGGCTCGCAACTATGGCATTCGTCATGCCCGTGCTCCCTACATTGCTCTTCTGGATGGTGATGATGTCTATGAACCAGACAAGTTAGCTACTCATGTCGCTGTACTCAATCGCGCTCCCGATGTCGGGGTGGTGTATAGTGCCTCGCGAGCGATTCGTGAGGACGGACGCCCAACCTTGATGTCCCTGAGTGGGAAGCCGGTCATGTCTGACCCCCTTTTGGCTTTACTGTGCAAAAACTTTATGGGTCACGGTTCTAATGCTGTATTCCGCCGCACCCTATTCGATGAGGTGGGCGAATTTGATGAAGGGTTACGCAGTTCAGAGGATATTGATTTTTGGCTGAGGATTGCAGTGACGCGGCGCTGGCACTTCCATCGCTTACCCCAAATTCTATGTGGCTATCGCGTTCGTCCGTCTGGACTTTCTTTCAATGTGGCACAAATGCAGCGTTCTCACGAACAGGTTCTTGAGGCCGCTTGGCGACGGTCTCCAGAGGTGGTTGCTCCTTTACTCCCAAGGGCTTACGCCTATATGTATCGATACTTAGCGCGTTTATCCCTAACCGCCGGTGATGCACAACAAGCCCGTCATTTTTTGGATCGAGCCTGGGCGAGCGATCGCTCCATCTTTTATCGTGACCCCCGTTCTTTGCTGACACTGGCAGCTGTACGTCTAGCCCCCTTGGCTCAGCCGATGATTGGGCGATCGCTTGGCTCGGTTAAGTATACAGCCAAGTAGATCCTTGAAAGTTGCTGAGGCAAACAAGGTCTATCCAGACATAAACTCTGTGTACTGAAGTGCTTGACGTTATTGCTAATTTTCACTGACAGAACTGCTGATACATATTTACGAAGGTGCAGCTAGCAGGATTTTTTACTCCATACACTTTCCCAACTGAAATGCAACTTGACTTAAGTCAGATTTTATGAATGCCTTACGGTTAAAGTGAAATGTACTTAGAGAACGTTAATTCTAATAGTTTGCTCCTTCAACGATGAATTTGGAAAAGTTAAAATCCTCGATTAGTCGCTTACGTCATAGTTCCTTGGTTCGCAATACATTGTGGATGATGCTGGCTCAAGGACTAAGGTTGGTTCTGCAAGCTGGATACTTTGTCATTGTTGCTCGTGTCCTTGGAGCTGAACAATATGGAGCTTTTATTGGTGCTACCGCACTAGTCGCGATTGTCTCTCCTTTCGCCAGTTTAGGAGCCGGAAATTTGATCGTTAAGAATGTATCCAGAAATCGAGACTTGTTTAGCGATTATTGGGGAAATGCCCTATTGATGGTTTTTGTTTCTGGGTTGCTATTAATTCCTTTATTACTCTTGATTAAACCTATATTTTTACCTAGCAAAATCTCCCTTTCTCTGCTGTTGTTAGTTGCTGTCACGGACTTAATTTTTCTCAGAATTTTAGATTTAGCTGGACAATCTTTTCAAGCGGTTCATTGGCTCAGTAGAACCGCTCAGTTAAACCTATTACCTTATGTCACGAGAACAGGCGCAGCCATCGTGATGGTAAACTTTGTAGCCAATCCAAATGCCCTGGATTGGGCTATTTATAGTATCGTCAGTACAGTGGTGGCGGCACTCATAGCTGTTGTATTGGTTCATAGAAATTTGGGATATCCCAAATTAGCATTATGGCGAATTAAGCCTGAAATTACTGAAGGCTGTTACTTTGCTGTTGGTTTTTCTGCTCAAACCGTATACAACGACTTAGATAAGACGATGCTAGCACGTCTATCTACTTTAGAATCCACCGGTATATATGCCGCCGCTTACCGTTTAATTGATGTTGCGTTTGTACCTATCCGTTCCATTTTGTCAGCGGCTTACGCCAAGTTTTTTCAGCAGGGAGAATCGGGTATTGCTGGGAGTCTCAATCTTGCCAAACGCCTAACACCAATATCAGGTGTTTATGGTTTAATGGCTGGCATTGGTTTATATTTACTCGCTCCCTTAGTCCCCTACGTTTTAGGTGATGAATATGCGACGGCAGTAGACGCTCTACGTTGGCTGTCACCCTTACTTTTTCTCAAAGCCTTGCACTATTTTGCGGCTGATACCCTAACCGGAGCTGGATTTCAGGGGGTACGAAGTGGAGTACAAATAATGATTGCTGTATTCAACGTGCTGATTAACCTTTGGCTCATTCCCCTTTACTCCTGGAAAGGTGCAGCATTATCGAGTCTGGCTTCGGATGCAATGCTCATGCTCACGCTTTGGGTAATAGTCATCTTCCTTTATCAGCAAGAAGTTCAAGTGCTTAAGGACAGTAAAGAATGAAACAGATTGCCCAAAAACCAGAATCAGAAATGGCTTTAACAACTACGGCACTGGCAGATGTAAGTGAGGAAAAACTTCTGCCTGTGGTGAGCATTGTCATCAATAACTACAATTACGGTCGGTTTATCAGTCAAGCGATTGATAGTGCCTTAAACCAAACTTACTCGAATACCGAAGTGGTGGTAGTGGATGATGGTTCTACTGACAACTCAAGAGAAATTATTACCCGTTATGGCGACAGAATCATCCCAATACTGAAAGAAAATGGTGGACATGGCTCGACATTCAATGCCGGGTTAGCGGCTAGTCGGGGAGAAATCATCATTTTTTTAGATTCTGATGATTATTTGTTTCCAGATACTGTTAAGCGCGTCGTTGCTGCCTGGAAACCCGGAGTTGTTAAGGTGCAATATCGATTGGATATCGTAGATACTTCAGGCAACCGAATCGGAGTTTTTCCTCCAACAGAGAGAAAGTTAGACGATGGAGATGTGGTGCCTCTTTTATTGGCAAAAGGACGTTATGGAACTCCAGTCACCAGTGGCAATGCTTTTAGTCGAACTGTGTTAGAGAAAATCGGTGCCATTCCAGAAGCTGAATTCCGTCATTGTGGCGAGTCTTACTGGGTCAATTTAGCCCCCTTTTATGGGCCGTTAGTGTCTATAGAACAATGCATGGGGGCTTATCGAATGCATGGCAATAATGATTGGGGTGTCACTCAGGAAGCTGATCTGCAAAAGTTTGGCAAGTATGTTAAGAGTGACTTACAAAGATATGAACTTTTGGCTGATAAAGCACCAGCTTTTGGATATGCGTTTCCGGAAGATTGCGCCGAGCGAGATTATCTGCATTTAAGAAATCGCATTATTTCTCTACGTTTGAATCCTGAAACTCACCCGGTTCTTTCTGATTCTTCTTGGGTTTTAACGTATAAAGCCTTGCGAGCACTTTGGTTGTACTCAGAACTCGATTTCAAAAGGCGATTGATATGGAGCATTCGCTTGATTTTGATGGGGTTATTGCCTCAAGGTGTGAGTCAGCTAATGATTAAGTGGATTTTGGTTTCACAGTCACGTCCTAGAAGTATTGTCTGGTTACTCAAAGGAATTAAAACAATTGTTCGCTTTTGAATGGTTTCTACTGACATTAAATCGGGAATAAAGGATAACTCATAGAGAAATGCAATGAACATTATAGCGATGCCAGCTTTTGAAAATCGCGATAAAAACCCCTATAACTGGCTGCTTTACACCTCAATGAAAGATTTGGGAGTCAAGGTCGATGAGTTCTCCAGTCTTTCCTTATTACGGAATAGGTATGCCATCTGGCATCTGCACTGGCCAGACGGACCTCTAAATTATCGGAATCCGCTGAAAGCATTCCTGAAAATACAAGCCTTGTTACTCCAGATCGATTGGGCGCGATCGCAGGGCGTTAAAATTGTGTGGACAGTACATAATCTAGCGAATCATGAGAAACGTTATCCCAAGCTGGAAGCTTGGTTTTGGAGAGCCTTCACCCAGCGTTTGGATGGTTATATTAGTCTTAGTCAAATGGGAATTCAATCTGCCCAAGAGCGATTTCCTCAGTTAAGCCATCTTCCTGGTTTTGTCATTCCTCATAGCCATTATCGAGGAGAATATCCAGATTATGTCAGCCCTCAGGAAGCCCGCGCTTCACTAGGAATTCCTCCTGAGGCTAAAATGTTGCTGTTCTTTGGGAGAATTAGACCTTACAAAAACGTTCCTGCCCTCATCCGAGCCTTCCGAGAGTTCCCTCAACAAGACGTTATTTTATATATTGCCGGTCGCCCCGAACCTGCCACATTAGAACAAGAATTGCAAAAAGAAGCCGCTTCAGATTCTCGGATAAAAATGCACTTAGAATTTATCCCCGATGACAAAGCACAATTATATTTTAGAGCTGCCGATCTCGTGATTTTGCCATACCGGGAAATTTTGAACTCTGGTAGTGCCTTATTAGCGCTTTCTTTTGATTGTCCGGTTTTAGTTCCATTGCGAGGGGCACTGAGCGAACTGCAAAACCAGGTGGGTGAACAGTGGATTAAAACTTATGAAGGCGAAATTACATCGGCCCAAATTGAAGCAGCCTTGAAATGGGTTTTAAACACACCGCGTCCTAAACAACCTCCTCTGGAGACTCTGGATTGGCAGGAATTGGCAGGGCGGACAATTGATGCCTACAAAGCGATTGCAGCTCATCGGTAAAATCATCAGGAGGTAATTCGATTGGAAACTCTTGTCAGTGTCGTTATACCAACCCGTAATCGTTCACAACTTGCTAAACGAGCGGTTCAAAGTGCCCTGATACAAACACTTAAGGAAATTGAAGTGATTGTCATCATTGATGGGCCAGATGAGGCAACCGTGAAGGAGCTTTCACGAATAGATGATGCGCGATTGAGGGTGATAGAACTTCCCGTGAGTGGAGGGGCTTCTGAGGCTCGTAATACTGGAGTTACCGAAGCCAAGGGAGAATGGATTGCTTTTTTAGATGATGATGACGAATGGTTTCCTCAAAAGCTAGAGCGGCAACTTGAAGTCGCTCAACGTTCACAGTATGCTTTCCCAATCATTGGTAGTTGTCTGATTGCCCGCACCCCAAAAGGGGATTTTATTCGTCCTAAAAGGTTTCCGCGACCTTCAGAACCCTTGAGCGAATATCTGTTAGTCCGAAATAGCCTATTTCCAGGAGAAGGATTAATCCAAACCTCTGTAATTTTTACAAAGAAAAATTTACTGCAAAAGGAACCTTTTCGCGATTTGCGGAGACATCAGGATTGGGATTGGCTGTTACGAGTTAGTACATTAGAAGGTGTGGGTATTGAGTTTGTACCTGAACCTTTGGCTATCTGGTATATCGAGGAAAAGCGTAGTAGTGTCAGTAGCACGAGTAACTGGCAAAACTCGCTGAGTTGGATTCGAGAAAACAGGAATCTGGTAACACCACGAGCTTATTCAGCTTTTATTATGGTGGAGGTTGGCCCACGAGCCGCCCAAGGGGGTGAATGGAACTCATTTTTGCCTCTGCTGTGGGAAGCGATGCGTCTTGGAGAACCCAAACCAATTGATTTCCTGTTGTACTTTGGCATGTGGCTCATCCCCCAAGAAGCCCGACGCTCGTTGCGAGCTTTACTTGGCAAACGAAATTCGAGTATGAGCAATACATAGGGGTGTACCCCTAAACCCATTGCCAGACTTTCTTAAAGTACAGTCTTTAAATTTAAAAAAAAAATTACTAAATACATATATGTCTAAAGTTCTGTTGGCTGGAAGTAACCACATACTCGTCCCTAATTCCCCTCGTGACTCCAAACATGAAATTCTGCTAAAGTTTATAACTCAGATTATTGACAATCCTGAAGATTACGAACAACTTAGTGAAGGGAGCCTTGCCCAAGCTAATATTCATGACTCTCAAAAAGCCAATGATGTCCTAGACAACCTTTATTTAGAACTCAGTCAGTAAACTAAAATCAAGTAATTTAGCAATCCTTCCAATTGAGAATCGTTAAATGTCAAACGTCACCTCGACCCTACTAGATTCCAGACAGAAAGAATTTAAACTGGGTACCCTTTCATTTCCAGAACGGTTGATTTATTGGACGATTGTTCTCACACCTCTGTGGTGGCTGTCGGGTCTACAGACTCTGCTTTACCCTGCGATGATTCTCGGCTTATTTCTCGTTACCTTTGACTTCCACAAGCTGATTAGAACGTCTCTCCCCGCCTGTGTTTGGGCGTGGTTAGCGATGGCTCTAGTCATGATTTGGACAGCCATCATCGGTCTGGGTAGTGTGGGATTTGAATTCCAGAAAACGGCGGCTTTTGCCGTCACCTTTTTGAAAAGCTACTGCCTCATTTTTCTGTGCCTAACATTACCGTTTTGGAATCAGATTAGGGTGCGCGTGGTGACGCGCGCCGTTGCTTGGATGGCAACGGGCTACTTAGTAACCATTGCTATCCAACTCATCATCTTGTTCCTTGGACTAGCTAAGGCACCTCTGGTTCCTCCTCTGGCGCGCCTGATTCCAGGGGATAAACTCAGCTTGCTGATTAAGTTTGCCGTTTATCAACCATTCTTTGGGATTCCTTTACCCCGAACAGAATTGTACACGCCAGACCCCCCCATTCTGGGGGTTTGTGCCCTGCTCTGTTTCTTTATCTGCCTGGGTGAAACAGACCGACGCCTGCGACGGTTTGCCCTGGCAGGCTCATTGAGTGCTCTGCTGATTAGTCAGAGTCGTCTGGCTTGGGTCTGCTTCCCCTTAGCTCTGTTGATTCTCGCCTGTTTCAGCAGTCGGTGGGCGCGACAAGGTTCTCTGTGGGGAGCCTCCTTCACCTCATTACTCTGCGCTCTTTTGGGACTGACTTTAAGCCAATTAATTAATAAACCCTGGGAAATTTTCAATGGCGCTCGTGCTGAGTCATCGAAAGACCGAGAACTCGTTGTTCGTAAAACCCTGGAGGCTTGGCAAGAATCACCTTGGGTCGGATGGGGAATTATTCGGGGTTCAGTGAAATGGTATACCTACGAAATTGCCCTGGGTTCTTTCTCGACCTATGCCTCCGTGCTTTATTTGCACGGAATTATCGGTTTCACTGTCTTTGTTGTGGCTCTAGCCTTAACCCTGTGGAATTTCTGGGGTTCAGCCGTTCGAGGCAACCCACCCAGCAAACGAGCCTTTGCCAGCTTGGTAGCCTTGTATGTGCTGTGTAATGCCACACCCTTGACCTGGATGACCGTTTATTTTTGGTTCTTTTTTATCTGGTTAGGTGCCATTCTCTCGGAAATCCAGCCCCCTGATGCCGCTATTACGAGCTGGGAACAGCTATCGAGCGATCATACAGCCCAGAAAAAGTTCTATCAAATTGCAGATGAAAATATCACCTCATTTTTTTAAGATCAGAAATGAAAGTTGTTAATGTTTTTAGGCTATAAAAGCATCTTTGGGTATCTATTTTATGGGTAAAGTTGCGGCAATTGCCACTAGACACTGGAAATCTTTATTCATATTGAATTTGCTCGTGATTGCCGCCACTGTCGGCAAGTTGGCAACTTCTCCCAAAGTTTGGACAGCTACTGCACAGCTCATTCTGCCTCAGAAAACGGGTAATTTAGATGCTAATTTAGGCACCTTGGGTTCTCTCAGAAATGGTGATACTAGTTTTTCCAGTGAAGTCAATCCTTTGAAGGTACAGGCATCCATCCTCACCAGCGATGCTTTACTGGAACAGGTATTAGCCTCTGACCCCGAAAAAAGTAAGTTTTCCAGACTCCTAAAGTACAAGCGGTTGTTCACAGTCAAGCCTCAAGAACAATCCACCATCATCTCCCTAGCGGTGAATGGTTCGACACCTGAATTGGCACAAAGACGAGCCAACATTTTACTCAATGTTTATCAACAGCGCCTGAATCAATTACGTCAAGCGGATAGCACGTCTCGCAAGCAGTTCAGTCAGAAGGAACTCAATCAAGCCAAAGAACGATTGGATCAGGCGCAAAGAGCTGTCGCCGAGTTGAAGCAGTCTACCGGCTTGGTCAACAGCGAAGCCCAAACCCAAGGAATTGTGACCGCCATCAATAATCTGACCACGGCACAGGCGCAAGTCCTGGCTCAAGCTCAGGCGAGTGAAAATCGTATCCAAGTTCTATCCAGTCGCTTAAGTCTGACCCCAAACCAAGCCATCCGCTCATTAGGATTGGGTGAAAATCAAAACTACCAGTTCGTTCGCAACAAACTGGCAGAAGTCGATGCGAATTTGGTGAAACTCAGAGCCACCTTCACCGATAACCATCCAACCGTGAGAAAACTGCTCTCCGAACGCAATGAATTGCAGAGCCAACTTCAGGGTTATATTGCTCAAGCGGCAGCAGGTGCGCGACTAGACACTACAGTCGCGACGGATAGTGATGGACGTGCGACTTTAATCCAGCAACTCGTTTTAGCCGAGAGTGAAGGCAGTGGGCAACGGCGGCAGGCTCAGCAACTCCAGAGTGAAATTCAAAAATTGAGCGCCACTCTCAGGTCTTTTCCTGCCAATCAGTCCCGGCTTTCCGAACTTCAACGACAAGTTGATGTCGCGGAGGGGGTTTACAAAGGGTTAGTTGCTCAAGTTCAGCAGAACAATATTGACGCCTTTGATACTTATCCCAACGTCCAGGTACTCGACCCGGCGAAAGTAGACTCCAAGCCTTCTGGTCCGAAGCGGTCTATCACTCTTCTCAGTGGCCTGATGGCTTCACTGATTGGGAGCATCGCGTTGGTGCTACTTTTAGAGAGTCGCAATCCTTTGTTGAGTCCCAAAGACCTGCAATCCATCAAATTTCCGATTGTGGTACGTATTCCCCGACTCCGGCATTCTGGCCTGAGCTGGCAAGTGGGTACAGAAACGGAGGTTGAGTTTCAGCGACTGGCCTCAGCCATTAGCTTACAACCTCTGAAAGACCACCGATTGTTAATCACCAGTGCGATTATGGGGGAAGGCAAGACGACCGTTACCCTAAGTTTGGCGAGAGCCTTGGCAGATTTAGGCTTCCGTGTCCTGGTCGTCGATGGGGATTTCCGCAAAGCTGAACTGAGCCAACGCTTGGGTTATGGTCGAGAGATGGAATCATCGGAACCACTCCACTTTGTCAACGAGGTTCAGCCGCCTGTATCGATCGAACCGAGTTTAGATTTACTGCCCACATCGCCCAAACAGGGCAAGATTGTGGAACTCGTGAGACGGGGGCGATTTGAGCAGAGTCTGGCGGTTGCTGAGTCAGCCAATAACTATGATTACGTCTTAATCGACAGCGCACCCGTCAGTCTGACGAGTGAAACAACGTTGATGGCTAATGTCGTGCCCAACGTGTTGTTTGTCGTCCGACCCGGTACCAGTTACAGTAACTCTGTGAATGAGAGTCTGGAGCAACTCGCTCAGCATCAGGCTCAAGTGTTGGGTTTAGTGATTAATGGTGTGGACGCCCACTCCAAACCTTATGCGTATCGCTCCAATGATTCTTTAGTCCAATCCTGAGCTATGCAACGGAGAGAGATGCTGAAGTTAGCCGTATCGGGTGGTGCGCTAACTCAGGTGTTCGGTACGAGTTGCCAACGTCAATTCTTGAATCATCTGATGGGACAGAATCGAGGGTTATCCACTCCTAATTCGTCTTCGACCCATGCCATTACCGCCAACGTCACGGTCGATTGGGCGAAATTGGTGTCTCGAACCACTCCCTTCACCTTTGGCTCCAACGACTACGAAATCACCAGGCCCGAAGCGGCGGCTGACCCAGTCTACCAACGTCGTTTGGCTGAATTGGGTATTGGTTTAATTCGGATTCATCACGCCCAATTAAGCGATCGCTGGACTAATCCTACCACCCAAACCTGGGATGAGGCCAAGATTAAAGCCGGTTATGATGCCTCCTATCCGCAACAACCGAGCATTATCCAGAACATTCCCAGTTGGCCCAAGTGGATGCTTGAGAGCCAAGAGGGTTTACTGGACCCCTCTGAATACGACCACTATGCCGCCTTCTGTGCTCAATTGGTAGAGATTCTCAACCAACGCCAACAGCGAAAAGTCGTTTACTGGGAGCCATTGAACGAACAAGATGTGCGTTACCAAAAAGCGGGTAAGCTCGATGAACTGTGGACCATTTACAACAAAGCCGCGATCGCGATGAAGCGTCAAGACCCCCAAATTAAGGTAGGGGGGCCAGTCCTGACTTGGGACGAACCCAGACGTCTTGCCGCTTTTCTGGAAGCGTGTAAACCGAATATAGACTTTATCTCCTGGCATCGTTACGCCAGTGGTAATGCCAAGGACTCGACCGACACGCTGATGTCCTACACACCGAACTATAAAACTCAGGTGCAAGAGTTTCGCCAATTAGCCAAGCAGTACATCCCCGAGCGCAACATCCCGCTACTGCTGGGAGAATATAACATGAACTACGATTGGCGATCGGGTGAAAATCGCCAAAATACTCATGTTGGAGCTGTCTGGTTTGCATCGGTACTCAAAAATCTGGCGGATGCCGGAATTGATATGGCAACCTCGTGGCATCTCAAGGATGGAGTTTACGGTTTAATCGATCCTAAAAACAATCTGCGGCCTGCTGCCACTGTGTTTGCTTGGGGTATCAAATATCTAACGGGTACAGTGATGCAGGCAGACAGCAATCACCGTTTTGTGGAAGCGATGCCAGTTTTGCAGAAAGATGGGATGCGATCGCTATTGTTGATTAATAAGTCAGCGGGAGTTGCTACACTCGACGTTCAGGCCACTCAGATGGCTGCCAAACCGGGCGAATTACTGATGTTGTCCCTGGATGCTACTGGCGTCAAAACGACCTCCCTCGCTACAGCCACATTGGAGCAACAACCATTGACGTTAAATCCCTATTCCCTAATTTTGCTGCGTTTTTCTGCCAATGGCAGTTCTGTCAATTAACCACAGAAAAGTTGAACTTCGTGCTATGCCGCCGCTCAATCATCCAGTTGTCAAGGATTTAGCCAACCTCTATTTTGAAGCCAAGCGCCTCTTCTATCAGTGGCGATACCCAAACGTCTCAATGGCTCCGGGGGTACGAATCAAAGGCTCTTTGGTGGTGAATGGTAAAGTTAAGGTGACCATCGGCTCTGGCAGTCGCTTAGGTAAACGCGTCTTAATCTATGGTTCAGGCACCGTTACCGTTGGCAGTAATGTGTCACTCAATGGCCCTTGGATTGGTTGTGAGCGCTCGATTACCATTGGGGATGAGTGTCTCATTTCTGACTGTGCCATTGCCGATAGCGATTATCACAACCTAGAACCGCACCTCCGTCACTGCCCTCCAGGGCCAAAAGTTTCCGCTCCGATTGTGATTGAGCGTAATGTGTGGATTGGAGCCAGAGCGACTGTGATGAAAGGGGTAACCATTGGAGCCGATAGTGCCGTGGGTTTGGGATGCGTGGTTCGCAAGTCGGTTCCTCCTGGTGTTGTGGTTATTGGCAATCCCCAGCAAATTGTCAAGCATTTCGATTTAGAACAGCCATTCAATAATGGTGCTAATCTTGCTCATTGACATGAAGGCTGATTAAGCTGTTACGCATTTAATTTGTATACCTTCACACCCCACACCCTACACCCCACGCCCCTTTCAAAAATTTTTATATGCAATTTAGATGCGCCGCCGCTTATTGTTGCTGAAACTTTTTGTGGAAGATAGCAGAAAGCGTGTCTCAACAATGTAATACCGAGTTGCGTTCAAACATAGTAGTTGAGATAGACACCCAGACAGGGGGACGCTCCCGACGCGGAGAAATTCAATGTGCTACGTATGAATGCAACTGCGTATAAACCTAATTTCATTTCATCAATACTTCCTAAAAATGCTGTTCTGGCTCCCCTGAGTAAGGCATGTTGGGGTTAGATTCGTAGCGCTATTGTATGAAATTGGTATAAGTTCTTAAGCCATTTTCATAACTTTAGTAATGCTGCGTGCTAATAAATTCTCCTTGAGGAGAGAGGCAAGAAAGTAGCAATTTTCTTTACTCTTAAGTAGAAACCCTCGCGTCTGAAGTATTAAACATGGATAGTTCTAATTTCTCGCAAGTCTCTACTAGACAAGCTGCTCTAAAACTGCCTCTTGTGCGCCCAGGGAGTTCTGGAAGCGCTGTGAGAGTGTTACAGCAGTTGCTCAATTTTAAGGGCTTTAAGCTGGAGGTCAATGGGCAATTTGATCTGTCCACACAAGCAGCCGTCAAAAACTTCCAACAAATCAATGCTTTAGCCGTCAACGGAATTGTTGATGCTGAGACTTGGTACCATCTGAGCGTTGGATTGTTGTCTGTGATCCCGATTGAGCCTGAGTGTGCTTCGCAGCCAACCCAATCTTTCAATCTCTGCTAAGGCTCATCGTCAATCTCTGTGAGGATGACGGGTGCAGTCTTTTTTTCTCCCCATCGACTAATTTCTCCACCCGTCGCGTCAAAATCATCAATCGGTTGCACAACAGAAATCAGGTGTCCAGCACGTAGCCGCCTAACTGGTGGCAAGTTTGTTGTGAAGACTGTAACCCTCTTGGGGGCGCTTTAGCGCTGATGACGAACAGGCTTTGATCAGGGCTAATCAAATCAAGTGAACATGAACAGGATATGACACATCCGTCGAGTCACCGCTTCACTGTTGTATCAGCGCCTTAGGGGCTGGGTTTGCCGGCCAAAGTTTGGGAATTCAGAAGACTACATCCCATACTCTGTCTCTCTTAAAACGTTTCGATCGCCTGATGACCGTGCCCTAACCAAGCCTCCAGATTGAACCCCAAGAGGTCTACTCTCGTGAATGAGAATCAGGCCGTGACAACCAAACGACCTGCAAACAGAGATAATTCTATATAGAGGGTAGGGAGGTTATAGGTAAAGCTATAGTCATTTCTTTATCAATAAGAAATCGGTAAAACCTGTCAATCTAAAGCCTAATCACAGAAAATTAAGGTTTCACATTCACTGGAGTATGATTTTTAACTTTAGACGGTTTCCATGTCAAATTCTGACGGCTTGTCAGCCAGGGAGGCATCGGGTCGTTTGCGGCTTGTTGAGCTTAGTTGCTTTTTTAAGTTGCTTGTGCTTGATTGGCACACCATCGGCTCTAGCCGGGTTGAATGATGACAAGTTTGACGGCAACATCTTCGCCCTCTATGCTGGGAATGGTTCTCTGGTTCCCCCACGCGTAACGTTGGCAGAGTCTTTGAGGCGCGAGAGACCTTCCCTGTTGGTGTTCTACTTAGATGACAGCCGTGATTGCAAGCAATATGCCGCCGTTGTCTCGCAGCTCCAGGCTCCTTATGGACGAGCCGCCAATTTTCTTCCGATTAGCATTGATAGTCTACCCCTGAAGTCTAAGTATGAACCCACAGAACCGGGCTACTATTACCAAGGCTTAGTGCCCCAAACCGTACTGCTTGATCAGAAGGGCAAGGTCGTTCTGAATGTAACGGGACAAGTGCCTTATGAACAGGTAGACGATGCTTTCCGAAAAGTCTTTGACTTGCTGCCTCGTTCTGAATCCGTTGAGTTAAAGCGGCGAGCCTTCAATGAACTTAATACTGAGCTAGTGGAAAGTGGAAAGTAAACGTTAAAGCAAGGCTTGTCCTGATTGATTTTAGATTCTGCCGGAGTGGTGGCGGATCAAGTTCCCTCCCTCCCTTCAGGAACTCAAGACAATGATTTGGATAAAACCATCCAAAATCTAAAATCTAAAATCTAAAATCTAAAATGTAGTGGGTCAGGCTCACACGCTAATCTGTCTTTTAGTGCAATGTTATTGGGTGTGCTGATGTCACAGGTCTACAGCACCGAGGAGCTAATCAAAATCTTGGCGGATGAGCGTCGCGCCTGTATTAATGGAGAGCGTCTCAATCTTGCCGCTTCGGCGTCTGGCAGTCCCTTGCTCGATCAATTTCTGAAACCGGATGGCATTCAAAAGTTTAGTGCTTATCGAGACTTCAAGGCGGCTGTTCATCGCTATCAGCGGCAACACCAAGTTTCAGGCATTGTTTGGCGGCAGTTAACCATGAAGGGGAAAACTTTGCGCTACCCTGCCGTCGATGACCAACTAGCGGCGCTCTCTAGTGATTTGGAAATCCTCAAGGCGGCTAAGGTTTCAATTCTGGCGTTTTGGCATAGTGTGACACAGGGCATGGATTTGTACTTAAGCATTAACTCAGGCAAAGACTATCGACAGATTAGGCTGGATGAGGTTGGAGCAATCACCAAAGGAACAGAATGGGCAAGTGTCTCTGTACACGGCAATTCAACGTTTTTGGAGATTATCTTGCAGTTAGGTTGGGGGCAGCCTGAGGAAGCATCTTACAAGCGAGGATGGCCCTTATCGGGCAGTGAGTATATTCATGCCGTGAAACCCAACCAACGTCCCATTTGTTGAGTATTTCAGCACTGAAGTTTGGGTTGACCGAGCAGAGGCTCAAGTGCAGCGAGCCGGAGGGAGAGGAGGAGCTAGTTTCCTGTTTCCCAAAGCCGCCGCCTTCTTGAGTTAGCGTTAGCGGAGTCAAGCCTCGCTCAGAGGAACAACTGGAGAGGATGCACGAGCGTCCCAGCAGAGGTTACCAAAGAGTAGAGTGGCAACGACGTAGTGAGCGCACATTGAGCGAGGATTCTGGTCAAGAATCACGCGCCGCATCGATAGACAAAAGACACAGATGAGGAATTGGAAGGAGCCTGGAAAGATGGATGAGAACAACGAAGAACAAACTGTGGAGCGAAAAATAGCCGCCAAGGAATCTGTTTTGACGAACGAATTAACCAAACTGGGCAATCAGGCTGTCAAAAAAGGTCTAATTTCTGGGCATGGTTATCACGGAGGAAAGTATGAAATTTTGTGCAATGGTCAAATTTTTCTCCTCACACCCGAACAAGCACACTCTTACTTGAAAGATTTGGTCAAACATCATCACAAATAACCCATAGGAGAGGAGCATGTTTTGGGGAAGCGCTCGGCTTTGCTGGTGCGCGTACAGCCCTTGGGGCATGAGAATAGCGCGATTGCCCTTGATGGCACCGTCCCAAAGGGCGATCGCTCAACCACGTCCCGATCATTCCCTATAATTGACCCAAGCCCTGGCGCTCTTCCACCTTCAGCAAGGATGCGCTTTTTGTCACACAACACAAGCCGTTAGTTATTCAGTACTATGCCCTCCGAGCAGTCCCCACCAGAACCACAAGATCAATCCAATTTAGAAGCAATCCGTGCAGCACGCTTGGAGAAAGTTCACGAACTCAAAGCCCTTGGGATGAATCCCTATGCTTACCAATGGGCCTCAACTCACCACGCCAGAGAACTCCAGGAAAAATTTGCCGACTTACCCGACGGCGAAGAAGTTGATCTTGAAGTGGCGATCGCCGGTCGTATCTTAGCACGCCGAGTCTTCGGAAAGCTGGCGTTCTTCAATCTTCAGGACGAAACCGGCACAATTCAGCTATACCTCGATAAGCAGAAAATCACCACCGGGATGGCAGATGTGCCCAATGCCTTCAACCACTTGAAGCAAC